>NZ_JBFBBQ010000036.1:0-84001 GCF_040682775.1 Amycolatopsis sp. NPDC051106
CTTGTGCCGCACCGTCTTCCCGCCGTCGGGGACGTCGAACACGTTGCACGCGTCGGCGTAGCGCGCGACCAGCCGCAGCGTCTTGCGCTCACCCGATGCTGACCGCGGCCGCGACGGCGGGCGCGGTCGTGTTCGCCTTCGGCGGCCCGATCGAGCCGTACCTGCCGGTGTTCCTGTTCGCCGGGCTGTTCGGCCTGTCGATGGACTACGAGGTCTTCCTCATCGCGCGCATCCAGGAGGCGTGGCGCCGCCGCGGTGACACCCGGGCCGCGGTCGTCGACGGCGTCGCGGCGACCGGCCGGACCATCACCGCGGCCGCGCTGATCATGGCGCTCGTGTTCGTGGCGTTCGCCTTCGTGGACGCCCGTGTGGTGCGGGAAGCCGGGGTGGGGCTGACCGTCGCCGTACTCCTCGACGCGGTCGTCGTCCGGTGCGTGCTGGTCCCGGCGGTGATGGCGTGGCTCGGCGAAGCCAACTGGTGGTTCCCGCGGCGCTCGCGCGCTCCGGCCGCCCGCGAGCCGGTGGGGAGTGCGCGGTGACGCGGCGGACGCTGGCGCTGATCGCGCTCGGCGCGTTCGTCACGACCCTGGACAACACGATCGTCGCGGCCGGCGCGCCGTCGATCGCTCGCGATCTCGGGTTGGACCTCGGGACGCTGCAGTGGGTCGCCCTCGGGTACATGCTCCCGTTCGCCGGTCTGCTCCTGGTGGCGGGCACCCTGATCGACCGCTGGGGGCACCGGGCGACGCTCCTGGCCGGGCTGCTCGCGTTCGGGATCGGCGCGGCCGCCGGCGGGCTGGCCGGCTCGGTGGGCCTGCTCGTCGCCGCCCGGGTGCTCCAGGGCGCGGCCGCCGCGTTCCTGGTGCCCGGCCTGCTGAGCCTGCTCCGGTCGAACCTCGACGCGCGGGGCCGGACGCTCGGCGCCGCCGTGTGGACCGCGAGCCTGGCCGCCGCGCTCGCGCTGGGCCCGGCGCTCGGCGGGCTGCTGAGCGAATATCTCGGCTGGGCCTGGATCTTCTACGTCAACCTCCCGTTCGTGGCGGCGATGCTCGTGCTGCTGCCGGGAACGGTGCCGCCCGGCCGGAACCCGTCGGGACCGCGCCCGGCCGCCGGGGCGATGACGGTCGCGACGGCGAGCCTGGTCCTGCTCACCGCGGCGCTCGTCGAACTGGCCGAGGACGCGCGGACCGGGATTGCCCTGCTCGCCGCGGGCACCGCGCTCGGCCTGGGGTTCGTGCTCCGGGAGCGGCGGGCGCGGGAACGGCTGGTACCGGCGGATCTGACCGGCAACCGGGTGTTCGCCGGCTCGCTCGCCGTGCAGGTGCTGTGGGGCCTCGGCATTTCGGGGATCGTCTTCTTCACGCCCTTGCTGCACCAGGAGTTCCTCGGTCTCGACCCGGTCCGGGCGGGGTTGCCGCTGGCGCTGGTCGCGGTCGCGGTGGTCGCGGCGACGCCGGCGGTCCCGGGGGCGGTGGCCCGGTTCGGTCCACGTCGGACGGTCGCGGCCGGCCTCGCCGTGGTCGCCTGCGGACTGCTCGGCCTCGCCGCCGTGAACCACGTCGCGGCCGTTCTTCCGCGGCTGCCCGGGCTGGTGCTCATCGGGGCCGGCTCGGCGTTCACGACCCCGTTGACGTCGCACGCGCTGGACGTCGTGGCGCAGCGGCGGTCCGGCACGGCGTCCGGCCTGCTCACGGCGTCTCGCGAGCTCTCGAGCGCGCTGGGTGTCGCGCTGATCGGCGCCGTGCTGACGGTGGTGCGGACGATGCGGCTCGACGCGGGTGCGGCGCCGGGGGCGGCACTGGCCGCGGGGTACACGGCGGGTCTCCTCGCCGCGGCCGGGCTGACGCTCACCGGCGCGCTGCTGGCCGTGCGCGTGTTGCGCAGCAGTTCCGCCGTGATTTCGTCGCCGCGTGACAATCGTGTGGTGCCGTAATCCGCGTGCCGGTGAGTGCCGGAATCCGCTCGATTGACAACGGCCCGGGAGCGGCTATTCACTGCCCGCCTGACTCTGCCGGTCGACAACCACGGAAATCCCCTGTGAAGGAGCGGCGATGAGAGCAACCCTGCTGGCACTGGCCGTGATGCTCCTGGTCGCGAGCGGCGTCACGGCCGCCCAGGCGAGCCCGGTCGTCGCCGATGACGGCGCGAAGGTCGTCGAAGAGACCTGGCTCGACGCCCGGACCGTGGACCTGAAGATCGACTCCCCGGCACTCGGCACCACCGGCATGGTCCGGCTGATCGTGCCGTCCGGGTGGGCCGCGCAGCCCACCCGGACGTGGCCGGTGCTGTTCCTGCTGCACGGCTGCTGCGAGCCCGTCGACTACCGCTCGTGGGACCAGTTCACCGACGTGAAGGCGTTCACCGCCACCCGGGACGCGCTCGTCGTGATGCCGACGGACGGACCGGCCGGGATGTACACGAAGTGGTGGAACTTCGGGCTGTCGAACAAGCCCGACTGGGACACGTTCCACACCGCGGAGGTGCGCCAGATCGTCGAACGCGGGTACCACGGCGGCACGCGCCGGGCGATCGCCGGGCTGTCGATCGGCGGGTACGGCGCGTTCGCCTACGCGTTCCAGCACAAGGGGATGTTCGCCGCGGCGGCGTCCTACAGCGGTGTGCCGAACACGCTCTACCCCGGGATCCCGGTCTGGATCGCCGGCATCCTCGCCCGCGCCGGGATCTTCAACTACCTCAACCTCTGGGGCGACTCCTTCGGGATGCAGCCGATCTGGTCCGCGCGCAACCCCTACGACCACGTCCAGGACCTGCGCGGCACGGCGCTCTACATCTCCTGCGGCAACGGGCAGACCGGGCCGCTCGACCCACCAGGGCAATCCGACGTGCTGGAGCCGTCGGCGCTGTTGTCCTCACGGAGTTTCACCGACAAGCTGCGCCAAGCCGGCATCCCGGCGACCGTCGACTACTACGGGCCGGGCACGCACAGCTGGCCGTACTGGCAGCGGGCCCTGCACAACTCGTGGCCGGTGCTCGCCGGCGCGCTCGGCCTGCCCGCCTGAGCGCTGTCCGGTCAGACCTTGCTCGCGGCGAACGCGGCCGCATCGGCCGCGTCGCCGCCGTAGCTCAAGTGGGCCAGGAAGTTCGCGCCGCCGGGCTGGCAGACCGGATCGCCGGCGGCGCAGTAATCCTTGGTGCGGCTCTGGTACGGGCCGGTCACCTGCCGGCCGATCGCGCGGATCGGGTTGCCGAACAGCAGCACCGCCGCGATCCGCGGGGCCAGCTCCGCCGGGATGGTCGCGACGATCGGGCCGCCGACGACCGCGCCGTCGCTGCTGACGCCGATCGAGTTGTCGACGACGTTGGCGCCCTGGGAGTAGCCGACCAGCACGAACCGCTGCTGCGGACAGGCCGCGGCCTGCGCCTTGACGTGGTTCACCAGGTCGGTGTTGCCCTTCTGGACCGACGCGGGTTCGCCGAGGTCGGCGGGGTAGTCCACGGGGTAGCTGCTCAGCGAGCGGGGCCGCAGGGAGTTCCGCACGGCCTGGTAGACGGGATCGCCGACGACGAACCCCAGCGTGCCGGGCTCGAACGTGCCGCGGGCGACCGGCACGTCGATGTCGGTGCAGGGCGCGGCCGATGCGACCGGCGCGGTGGCGACGGCGAGCCCGGCCGCGGCGAGGCCGACGGTGATGGCGGAGGAAAGCAGACCGGAAAGACGGCGCATGGCTGATCTCACCTTTGCTGGCGGGGAACGGGAATGCCCGCAAGCGCTTTCCCGAAATGCGATCGCGTGCGGGGTCAGGGCAGCGTCGCAGTCAATGCCGAGCCGAGGCAAGAGTGGTTTTCGTTGATGTGGATAATTGTTCGGGCGGTGCTAAAAAATCCTTTGTGGACGCTCAGCTGGCGTGCTGTGCGGCGCCGACGTGGTCCAGCAGGGCGGGGTCGAGGCCGCGCAGCGCGGCCATGACGAACCCGGTGGCCAGCTCGCCGGCCGCGATCGGGTCGACGCCGGGGGAGTGGGAGACGTGCATCGCGGCCCGGCCGACCAGGCCGACCATCATCGCGGCGAGGAGGTCCGCGCCCGGGCCCGGCGTGCGGCCGTGGGCGAGCAGGTGCTCCCGGATCCGGTCGACGACGTGCGTGGTGACGGTGTCGGCCAGGGCGCGGCGCTCGTCCGACATCTCGTCGACGGCGGAGTCGAACAACATCCGGAAGCTGTCCGGATGGGCGCCCGCGTAGCTGAACATGGCCATCACGCCGAGCCGGACGCGTTCTTCGAGCGGGCTCGTGCTCGCCGTTTCGTAGGCGGTGAGGACCCACTTCCGCACCGCGGCGACCTCCCGCGTCACGGTGGCGCGGAACAGGGCCGCTTTGTCGCCGAAATGCGCGTAGAGGGTGGGTTTGGTGGAGTCGGCGCGCTCGGCGATCAGGCCCATGGTGGCCTGGGCGTACCCGCGTTCGGCGAACACCGCGCGGGCGGCGTCGAGCAGCTCGTCGTCGGTGGGCCGGGCGGCCGGGCTCCGGCGGGTGCTGGATCGATCAGGGGAACGCGGCCGGCTCATGGAGGTGTACTGTACGGTCCCGCTGCTTTACTGTCCGGTAAAGCTCGCCCGCCCTCGGGAGGGAACCTGGTGTCCGGCGACGGTGCTCGGCAGCAAGTCCCGGTGACGCGAGAAGTGTTCGGGCGCACGGAGCTGGCCGCCCTCATGCGTCCGGCGGTGCCCGCGCTGGTGGACTGGATCGTCCGGGAGGTGTGGCGCGAGGTCCCGGTGTACGCCCGGCACGGCCGCGTGACCCGCCACGGCGTCGAATGCGCGGTGACGCTCTTCGTCGACCTGGTCGAGGATCCGCTCGCACCGCGGGACCGGCTGTACGAGACGTGCCGCCGGCTCGGCGCGGGCGAGGCGCACGAGGGCCGGACGCTCGACGACCTTCAGGTCGCCTACCGGGCCGGTACGCGCGCGGGCTGGCGCTGGATCATGCGCCTGGGCCGCCGGCACCGGCTGTCGTCGGCGGTGATGGCGCGCCTGGCGGAGATGCTGTTCGGCTACGCGGACGAGCTGGCGCGGATGTCGATCCGCGGGCACCGCGAGGCGCAGGCGGAGCTCGACGGCACGCGGGCGGGCCTGCGCCGTCGCCTGCTGCGGCTGGTGACCGGCCCGGTGGCGGTGACGGACGCGGTGCTCGCCGAGCTCGCGGCGGCGGCCGGCTGGCCGGTGCCCGAGGAGGTGGCGGCGGTCGCGATCGAGTCGCCGGTGCCGCCGTCGTGGGGACCCGGGGTACTGGCCGATCTCGAGCCGCCGCAGCCCTGCCTGGTGGTGCCGGCCCCGGTGGACGCGCGATTCGTCGCCGCTCTCGGTGTCCGGGCCGCGGTGGGCCCGCCGGTGTCCCCGACGGCCACGGCGCATTCCCTGCGCTGGGCCCGGACGACGTTGCGGCTGGTGGGCGACGGTGTCCTGCCGGACGTCCCGGTGACGTGGTGCGCGGAGCACCTGACGACGCTGTGGCTGCTGTGCGACTCGCCCTTGACGGAGCAGGTGGCGCGGCAGGAGCTCGCCCCGCTGACGCAGTTCCCGGACCGCACGCGGCGGCGGCTCGGCGAGACTTTGCTGTCGTGGCTGCAGAACGGCGGCAACTCGGAGAAGATCGCGGTCGAGCTGTCCGTGCATCCGCAGACGGTGCGGTACCGCGTGCGTCAGCTGAAGCAGGCCTTCGGCGACCGGCTCGACGATCCCGAAGCGCGCTTCGCGATGCAAGCGGCGTTGCGCGCCTCGGCGTTGCGTTCCCCCGGCGCGTGAATGTCGCATTGAGGGACTTGAAGTCCCTCAATGCGACATTCACGGACTTCAGTTCTTGACCAGCGCGGTGACGGCGTCGGCCAGCGGCGTGGTCGGGCGGCCGAGGAGGCGGCTCAGGTCGCCGGACGTCGAGGCCAGCTCGCCGTCGGCGATGCCGCGGTCGGCGTCGGCCAGCATGGCCGCCACCGGCTCGGGCAGGCCCGCGCCGACCAGCACCTTCCGGTACTGCTCGACCGTCAGGTTCTGGTAGGTGACCTCCTTGCCCGACGCGGCCGTCACGGCGGCGGCGAGGTCGGCGTAGCTGAACGGCTCGTCCCCGGCCAGCTCGTACACCTGGCCTTCGTGACCTTCACCGGTCAGGACCTCGACGGCCGCCTCCGCGAAGTCGAGCCGCGGGACGGCGCCCAGCCGGCCGTCACCGGCCGCGCCGGCGAAGGACCCGACAGCGAGTGCCTGGCCGATCGTCTGCGCGTAGTTCTCGGTGTACCAGCCGTTGCGCAGGAACGTGAACGGCAGGCCCGACGCGCGGATGGCCTCTTCGGTGGCCTTGTGGTCCGGCGCGAGCGACAGCTTCGTCGTGTCGGCGTACAGGACGCTCGTGTACGCGAGGTGGCCGACGCCGGCTTCGCGGGCGGCCGTGACGACGGCTTCGTGCTGGGCCAGCCGGCCACCCGGCGTGCTGCTCGAGATCAGCAGCACCTTGTCCGCGCCGGCGAACGCCGCGGCGAGGCTCGCGGGGTCGTCGTAGTCGGCGCGGCGCACCTGCACCCCGCGCGCGGCGAACTCGGCGGCCTTCCCCGGATCGCGCACGGCCGCGACGACCTCGGCGGGCGCCACCTTCTTCAGCAGGCCTTCCACGACCAGGCGGCCGAGCTGGCCGGTGGCACCGGTGACCACGATCATCTGCTTCTCCTCGCTGCTGTGCACTTTACTTACCTGCAGAGTGTACTAACTTTGAGAAAGTGCAAACTCTTGGTGAGCATCCTCACCTGGGTTTTCGTCGCCGGGGAGGTACCGTTGAGGGCATGAGTGAGGCGCCGGAGTGGGTGGACGAGCACGGTGAGCTGGTGTTCGACGTGTTCGCGCAGGCGTGCACTTCGCGTGCCACGCTCGAGCACATCACCGGCCGGTGGGGGATCCTCGCGATGGTCGCGCTCCACGAGGGCACGCTCCGGTTCAACGCCCTGCGCCGCCGCGTGACGGGCGTGAGCGAGAAGATGCTCGCCCAGACGCTGCAGGCCCTCGAACGCGACGGCTTCGTCCACCGCGAGGCCCAGCCGACCATCCCGCCGAAGGTCGAGTACAGCCTCACCCCGCGCGGCCGCCGCACCGCGGCGCTCCTGCTGGCCCTCATCCAGGACGTCGAGGGCCAGATGCCCGAGGTCATGGAAGCCAACGCGAAGTACGACGCCGCGAAGCGTGACTCGTAACGGGTTCTACCCGCCGTCCCCGGCCCGCCGCCAAGGTCTTGAATGAGTCATTCAGGACCTCAGAAGACCTGAATGACTCATTCGAGACCTCTCGCGCGCCCGCCATCGGCGCTGGGGGTCGCGTGCGCACCTTGCCCAAAGTTGGAACGTGTTCTAGTTTTGTGACGTGCAGACCGAACTGGGCCTCAGTGGCGCCGTCGTGCTCGTCACCGGCGGTGTCCGCGGTGTGGGCCGGGGCATCAGTGACGTTTTCCTCGCCCACGGCGCCCACGTCGTCACCTGCGCGCGCCGCGAGACCGCCACCACCGCGGAGTTCGTCCAGTGCGATGTCCGGAACGAAGACCAGGTCGCGGCCCTGATCGACGGCATCGTAAACAAGCACGGCCGTCTCGACGTCGTCGTCAACAACGCCGGCGGCGCCCCCTACGCTCCGGCCGCCGACGCCTCGCCGCGGCTGCACGACAAGATCGTGCAGCTGAACCTCCTGGCGCCGCTGCTGGTTTCGCAACGGGCCAACGCCGTCATGCAGCGTCAGGACGGCGGCGGCGCCATCGTGATGATCTCCAGCGTCAGCGGCACCCGCGCGTCGCCCGGGACCGCCGCTTACGGTGCCGCGAAGGCCGGCCTCGACAACCTCACCGCCAGCCTCGCCGTCGAGTGGGCGCCCCAGGTGCGGGTCAACGCGCTGGACGTCGGCATGGTGCGGACCGAGCAGTCACACCTGCACTACGGCAGCGAAGCCGCGGTCGAGGCGGTCGGCAAGACCGTGCCGCTCGGCCGGCTCGCCGAGCCCGAAGAGGTGGGCGCGTGCGCCGCGTTCCTCGCCTCCGGCCTGGCTTCCTACGTCTCCGGTGCGACCCTGCGCGTCCACGGCGGGGGTGAGGTCCCGGCGTTCCTCGCCGCGGCCGACGTCAACCAACGGGAGGATTCGTGAGCAGGTTGTGCCAGGACCGGGTGGTCGTGGTGACCGGCGCCGGCCGCGGCATCGGGCGGGCCCACGCGCTGGCCTTCGCCGCCGAGGGTGCGCCGGTCGTCGTCAACGACGTGGACGGCGACGCGACCGCCGGAGTCGTCGCCGAGATCGAAGCGCTGGGCGGGCAGGCGGTGGCGAACACGTCCGACGTCGCCGACTGGGCCGGCGCGAAGGAACTGATCGGGACGGCGCTGGACAGCTTCGGCCGGCTGGACGTCCTGGTGAACAACGCGGGATTCGTCCGGGACCGGATGCTCGTCAACCTCGCCGAGGACGAGTGGGACGCCGTAGTCCGCGTGCACCTCAAAGGCCACTTCGCCCCACTGAGGCACGCCGCCGAGCACTGGCGGGCCGAGGCGAAAGCCGGGCGCACGCCGAGCGCGCGCGTCATCAACACCAGTTCCGGCGCCGGGTTGCTGGGCAGTGTCGGCCAGGGCAACTATTCGGCCGCGAAGGCGGGGATCGCCGGGCTGACCGTCGTGGCGGCGGCCGAGCTGGCGCGCTACGGGGTGACGGTGAACGCGATCGCGCCGGCCGCGCGGACCCGGATGACCGAGGCGGTCTTCGCGTCGATGGCGCGTCCGGACGACGGCTTCGACGCGATGGCGCCGGAGAACGTCTCACCGCTCGTCGTCTGGCTGGGCAGCGAGGAATCCGAGCACGTCACCGGCCGGGTGTTCGAGGTCGAGGGCGGCAAGGTCTCCGTGGCGCAGGCTTGGCGCCACGGCCCGGTCGTGGACAAGGGCGGCCGCTGGGACCCGGCCGAACTCGGCCCGGTGGTGAAGGACCTGCTCGAGCGCGCGCCCGAGCCCGAACCCGTCTACGGAGCGAGCTGATGGGCATCCTCACCAAACGCGACGCGCACGTCGAAGTCGTCACTGTCGACTTCCCGCCGGTGAACGCGCTGCCCGTGCAGGGCTGGTTCGACCTGGCGGACGCGCTCAAGAAGGCCGGCGAGGACCCGGACGTCCACGTCGTCGTGCTCCGCGCGGAAGGCCGCGGCTTCAACGCCGGCGTCGACATCAAGGAGATCCAGCGCAGCGCCGGCTACGACGCGCTCGTCGGCGCGAACCGGGGCTGCTACGCCGCTTTCGGCGCGGTCTACGACTGCGCGGTGCCGGTCATCGCCGCGGTGCACGGCTTCTGTCTCGGCGGCGGCATCGGCCTGGCCGGCAACGCCGACGTCGTCATCGCCTCCGACGACGCGACCTTCGGCGTCCCCGAGGTCGAACGCGGCGCCCTCGGCGCGGCGACCCACCTGGCCCGGCTGGTCCCGCAGCACCTCATGCGCACCCTCTACTTCACCGCGCGCACCATCACCGCCGCCGAGCTGCACACCCACGGTTCGGTCTACCAGGTCGTGCCGCGCCCGGAGCTGGACGACGCCGCGCTGGCCGTGGCCCGCGACATCGCGAAGAAGGACCCGCGGGTCATCCGGGCGGCGAAGGAAGCCCTGAACGGCATCGACACCCAGCAGGTGCACCGCAGCTACCGGTTCGAGCAGGGCTTCACCTTCGAGCTCAACCTGCTCGGTGCGTCCGACGAAGCCCGCGAGGAGTTCTTGAATGGCCGATAAGCGCACGACCGCCGACGACGTCGCGGCGGAAATCCGCGACGGCATGACCCTCGGCATCGGCGGCTGGGGCTCCCGGCGCAAGCCGATGGCGCTGGTCCGCGCGATCCTCCGCACGCCCGTGAAGGACCTGACTGTGGTCTCCTACGGCGGTCCGGACGTCGGCCTGCTGTGCGCGGCCGGCAAGGTGAAGCGCGTGGTGTTCGGGTTCGTCACGCTCGACTCGATCCCGTTCGACCCGTGGTTCGGCCGCGCCCGCGAGACCGGCGCGATCACCGTCACCGAGTACGACGAGGGCATGTTCGGCGCCGCGCTTTCCGCTGCTGCGCAACGCCTTCCGTTCCTCCCGATGCGTGCCGGGCTCGGCTCCGAGGTGATGCGCGCCAACCCGGACCTGCGGACGGTGCGCTCGCCCTACGCCGACGGCGAGGAGCTCGTCGCGGTCCCGGCGCAGCACCTCGACGTCGCGCTGGTGCACCTCAACCGCGCCGACGCCCGCGGCAACGCCCAGTACCTCGGCCCCGACCCGTACTTCGACGACCTGTTCTGCCTGGCCGCTTCGAAGAGGTTCGTATCGGTCGAAAAAGTCGTCGGGACACCGGACTTGCTGGCGGGCGGGCCGGTGCAGTCGCTGCTGCTCAACCGCAGTGCGGTCGACGGCGTCGTCGAGGCGCCGCGCGGCGCGCACTTCACCACGGCGGTGCCGGACTACGGCCGGGACGAACGGTTCCAGCGCCACTACGCCGCCTGCGCCAAGGATCCCGAGGCGTGGCCGGGTTTCGTGGACCGGTTCCTGTCCGGCGACGAGCGCACCTATCTGTCCGAAGTGGACAAGTTCGAGGCGGAGGCGGCATGAGCGTGACCCGGGCCGAAATCGCCGTCGTGGCGATGGCCGAGGTGTTCCGCGGCGACGGTGAGATCGTCGTCAGCCCGATGGGTCTGGTCCCGCAGCTCGGCGCGAAGCTCGCGCGGCTGACGTTCGAACCCGACCTGCTGATGTCCGACGGCGAGGCGTACCTGGTCACCACCGACGGCGTCGTCGAGGGCTGGCAGCCGTTCCGCAAGATGCTCGACACGATCGTCCCGCACGGGCGGCGCCACGTCGTCATGGGCGCCAACCAGATCGACCGGTACGGCAACCAGAACATCTCCGCCATCGGCGACCACGCCCGGCCGAAGAAGCAGCTGCTGGGCGTGCGAGGCGCACCGGGCAACACCGTCAACCACCGCACCAGCTACTGGGTTCCCCGCCACTCTGCGCGGGTCTTCGTGGACACAGTGGACGTCGTTTCCGGCGTGGGGTACGACAACGCGGCCAAAGCCGGGCCGTCGGCGGAGAAGTTCCACGACGTCCACCGGGTCGTCACCAACCTCGGGGTGTTCGACTTCGGGGGTGCCGACCACGCGATGCGCGCGGTGTCGCTGCACCCCGGCGTCACCCGCGACGAGGTCACGGCGGCCACGACGTTCGAGATCGACTTCTCCGGCGTCGAGACCAGCCGGGAGCCGACCGGCGAAGAACTGAAGCTCATCCGCGAGGTCGTCGACCCGAAAAGCCTGCGCGACAAGGAAGTCCCGGCGTGAAGACCGCGCTGACCGAGCTCGTCGGGGTCGAGCACCCGGTCGTGCAGACCGGCATGGGCTGGGTCGCCGGCCCGCGGCTCGTCTCGGCGACCGCCGAGGCGGGCGCGCTCGGGATCCTGGCCTCGGCCACGATGACCTTCGGCGAGCTGGAAGCCGCGATCGCCGAAGTGAAGAAGCGCACGGAGAAACCGTTCGGGGTGAACCTGCGCGCCGACGCGGCGGACGCCGGCGAGCGCGTCGACCTGCTGATCCGCGAGGGCGTCAAGGTGGCGTCGTTCGCGCTCGCGCCCCGGAAGGAGATGATCGCCAAGCTGCGCGACCACGGGATCGTCGTGATCCCGTCGATCGGCGCCGCCCGGCACGCCGAGAAGGTCGCGGCCTGGGGTGCGGACGCCGTCATCGTCCAGGGCGGCGAAGGCGGCGGGCACACCGGGGGAGTGGCGACCACGCTGCTGCTGCCCTCGGTGCTGGACGCCGTCGACATCCCGGTCGTCGCCGCCGGCGGCTTCTTCGACGGACGCGGTCTCGCCGCGGCCCTCGCGTACGGCGCGGCGGGTGTCGCGATGGGCACCCGGTTCCTGCTGAGCGAGGAGAGCACGGTCCCCGACGACGTCAAGCGCGTCTACCTCGAGCAGAGTCTCACCGGGACGGTCGTCACCCGGCGCGTCGACGGCCTGCCGCACCGCGTGCTGCGCACCGACCTCGTCGAGAGGCTCGAACGCACCGGGCGCCTGCGCGGCCTGGCGCAGGCCGCGCGCAACGCTCTCCGGTTCCGGAATATCACCGGGCTGTCCCCGGTTGCCATGGTCAAAGAAGGCCTTGCGATGAAGCACGGCAACGATCTGACCTGGAGTCAGCTGGTCATGGCGGCCAACACCCCGATGCTGTTGCGGGCGGGGCTGGTCGAGGGCCGGACGGACGCCGGAGTGCTAGCGTCGGGACAGGTGGTGGGCATGATCCACGACCTGCCCACGGTGGCCGGGATCGTCGAGGGCACAGTGGCCGAGGCAGGTGAGATACTCCACCGTCTTGGCCGGCAAACGGGAGGATGAGTGAGCGTGGCGCTCAAGGTCGGTTACAAGGCGTCGGCGGAGCAGTTCGGACCGCGGGACCTGGTCGAGTACGCGGTGCGTGCCGAAGAGGTCGGCCTCGACTCGGTCTGGGTGTCGGATCACTTCTTGCCGTGGCGGCACGAGGGCGGCCACGCGCCGTGGGCGCTGGCGTGGATGCCGGCGGTCGCCGAGCGCACGAAGCGGGTGCAGATCGGGACGAGCGTGCTGACCCCGACGTTCCGGTACAACCCGGCCGTGATCGCGCAGGCGTTCGCGACGATGTCGCTGCTCTCGGGTGGCCGCGTGATCCTCGGCGTGGGGTCCGGCGAGGCGCTGAACGAGATCGCCGTCTCCGGGCGCGAGTGGCCGGAGTTCAAGGAGCGCTTCGCGCGGCTGCGCGAGTCGATCAAGCTGATCCGCGAGCTGTGGACCAGCGACAACGTGAACTTCGACGGCGAATACTACAAGCTGGTCGACGCACGCATCTACGACCGGCCGGAGCAGCCGGTGCCGGTCTACATCGCCGCGGGCGGCCCGGTGGTGGCCAAGTACGCGGGCCGCGCCGGGGACGGGTTCATCTGCACCTCGGGCAAGGGCATGGACCTCTACACCGAGAAGCTGATGCCGGCGGTCAAGGAAGGCGCCGAGGCGGCCGAGAAGACCGTCGAGGACGTCGACCGGACCATCGAGATCAAGATGTCCTACGACCGCGACCACGAGAAGGCGCTGGAGAACACCCGCTTCTGGGCGCCGCTGTCGCTGTCGGCGGAGCAGAAGCACAGCGTCACCTCGGCCGACGAGATGGAGCGGCTGGCCGACGAGCTGCCGATCGAGCAGGTCGCCAAGCGCTGGATCGTGGCGTCGGACCCGGACGAGGCCGTGGCGCAGATCAAGCCGTACCTCGACGCGGGACTCAACCACCTGGTGTTCCACGGCCCCGGCCACGACCAGGAGCGGTTCCTGACGCAGTTCTCCGAGGACGTGCTCCCGAAGCTGCGCGCCCTCGGCTGAGCTACAGCCGTTCGATGATGGTGACGTTGGCGGTGCCGCCGCCTTCGCACATCGTCTGCAGCCCGTAGCGGCCGCCGCGGCGCTCCAGTTCGTGCAGGAGCGTCGCGAGGAGCTTCGTCCCGGTCGCCCCGATCGGGTGACCGAGGGCGATGCCGCCGCCGTTGACGTTGACCCGCGCCGGGTCCGCGCCCGTTTCGTCCAGCCACGCCAGCACCACGCTGGCGAACGCCTCGTTGACCTCGAACAGGTCGATGTCGTCGATCGCGAGCCCGGTTTTCCGGAGCGCGTAGGACGTCGCGGGGATCGGGCCGGTCAGCATCCACACCGGGTCGGCCGCGCGCACCGACAGGTGGTGGATGCGGGCCCGGGGCGTCAGGCCGTGCTCCTTCACGAACGCTTCGGAAGCGACCAGCGCCGCGCTCGCGCCGTCGGAGATCTGGCTGGCCACCGCCGCCGTCAGCCGTGAGTCCGGGGACAACGGCTTCAACCCGCGCATCCGCTCCAGCGACGTGTCCCGGCGCGGGCCTTCGTCCTGCCGGAAGTCGTCGACCGGTGCGATTTCGGCTTCGAAGCGACCGGAATCGATGGCGTCGAGGGCCCGCTGGTGGCTGCGGAAGGCGTACTCCTCCATGGCGGACCGGCTGATGTCCCAGTGCGAAGCGATCATGTCCGCGCTGCGGAACTGCGACACCTCGGCACTGCCGTAGCGCTCCTGCCAGCCCTTCGAGCCGGAGAACGGGTCGTCGAAGCCGTACTCGCGCCCGGCCAGCATCGCCGCGCTGATCGGGATGCGGCTCATGTTCTGCACACCGCCGGCCAGCACGAGGTCCTGCGTCCCCGACAAGACGGCCTGCGCGGCGAAGTGCACGGCCTGCTGGCTCGACCCGCACTGCCGGTCGATCGTCACGCCGGGCACGTGGTCCGGGAACCCGGCCGCCAGCCACGCCGTGCGCGCGATGTTGCCCGATTGCGGGCCCAGGGTGTCGGTACAGCCGAGGATGACGTCGTCGACGAGGTCCGGGTCGACGCCCGCGCGCTCGACGACCGCCTTGATGATGTGCGCGCCGAGGTCGGCGGAGTGCCACCCGGACAGCGCGCCGCCGCGCCGGCCCACGGGCGTGCGGACCGCGTCGAGGAGGAAGGCTTCGGGCACGGGAGCTCCTAGGGGTGCTGGCTGCTGACGGAGACGACTTCGCCGGTGAGGTAGCTCGCGTAGTCGCTGGCGAGGAAGACCATGACGTTGGCGACCTCCCACGGCTCGGCCGCACGACCGAAGGCCTCACGCTTGGTGAGGTCCTCCAGCAGCTCGTCGCTGGTCACCTTGGCGAGGAACGGATGCATGGCCAGGCTCGGCGCGACGGCGTTGATGCGGACGCCGTGCTCGGCGGCGTCGAGGGCCGAGCAGCGGGTCAGGGCCATCACGCCGGCTTTCGCGGCGGCGTAGTGCGCCTGTCCGGCCTGGGCGCGCCAGCCGATCACGGACGCGTTGTTGACGATCGCCCCGCCGCCACCCTGGGCGACGAACCGCCGCAACGCCGCGCGCGTGCACCGGAACGTCCCGGTGAGCGTGATGTCGAGAACGCGGGACCACTCGTCGTCGGCCATGTCCAGCACGGACTTCGTCCCGCCGAGCCCGGCGTTGTTGATCAGGACGTCGAGCCGGCCGAAGTGGCCGGCCGCGCCGTCGATGAGCGCCTGGACCTGGTCCTCGGCGGTGACGTCGCACGGAATGGCGTGCACCTTGCCGAGCGAAGCCAGCTCGGCCGCCTTCTCCCCGAGCCGCCGTTCGTGCCAGTCGCTGATGACGACGCTCGCGCCTTCTTCGAGACACCGGCGAGCCACCGCCGATCCGATCCCGGTGCCGGCCGCGGCGGTCACCACCACGACCTTGCCGGCCAGCAGCTCGTGGCCGGGCGGGTATCGAGGGATCACGGTCGCGCCTCCCTGGGCAGGCCGAGCACCCGCTCGGCGATGATGTTGCGTTCGATCTCGTCCGAGCCGCCGTAGATCGTGTCCGCGCGGGTGAACAGGTAGAGCAGCTGCGCGTCGTCCAGCTCGTCGCCGTCCGACACCAGCGACCGCGCGCCGCGAGCGCGCACCGCCAGCTCGCCGAGCCCGCGGTGCCACTGCGCCCACAGCAGCTTCCCGACGGCGACCTCCGGCCCGGCCGCCCGCCCGAGGGTCCGCAGCGCGTGCGCGCGCAGGACTCGCAGGCCGATCCGGGCGCGCGCGAGGTCGGTGCGCAGCAGCGGGTCGTCGTAGGTGCCGGTCCGCTTCGCCTCGGCGACGATGTCGTCGAGCTCGCGGCGGAAGCCGATCTGCTGGCCGAGCGTGGAGACGCCGCGTTCGAAGCCGAGGGTGGCCATGGCGATCTTCCAGCCGTCGCCGGGCTCGCCGACGACCAGCTCGGCCGCGGTGCGGGCGTCGTCGAAGAAGACTTCGTTGAACTCCGACGTCCCGGTCAGCTGCCGGATCGGCCGCACGGTGACGCCGTCCTGGTTCAGGGGCACCAGGAGGTACGACAGGCCGTGGTGGCGCTGCGACCCCGGTTCGGTGCGGGCCACGACGAAGCACCAGTCGGCCACGTGCGCCAGCGACGTCCAGATCTTCTGGCCGTTGACGACCCACTCGCCGTCGCGCCGGACTGCCGACGTCGAGACGGCGGCCAGGTCGGAACCGGCGCCGGGCTCGGAATAGCCCTGGCACCACAGCTCTTCGACGGCGACGATCTTCGGCAGGAACCGGTTCTGCTGCTCGGGCGTGCCGAAGGCGATGAGCGTCGGGCCGAGCAGCTGCTCGCCGATGTGGTTGACACGCGCGGGCGCGCCCGAAGCCGCGTACTCCTCGTGGAAGGCGACCTGCTCGTCGAGGGACAGCCCACGGCCGCCGAATTCGCGAGGCCAGCCGACGCACGTCCAGCCCGCCGCGGCGAGGTGGCGTTCCCAGGCCAGGCGCAGGTCGAACGCCTCGTGCTCGCGTCCCGGCCCGCCGAGGCCGCGCAGCTGAGCGAACTCGCCGGTGAGGTTGTCCGCGAGCCAGCCCGCGACTTCGCGGCGGAATCGCGTCGGTTCCACGCTCGCCTCCTTGCTGCCGGGCCGGTCCGGGACCTAGGGTAATGAGAACACGTTCTAGTTTACCGGTCCAGAGGAGGGTGTGGTGGAGCAGACCACGATCCCGGCCGTCGTCCGCGCTGCCGCCGCGAAGTTCGGCTCGGCGGAGGCGCTGGTCGACGGCACCCTGCGCCTCGGTTTCGACGACCTTCTGGAACGTGTTCAATCGGTCGCGCGGGCCTTCCTCGCCCGCGGTGTCCGGCCCGGCGACCGCGTCGCGATCACCCTGCCCAACACCCACCACTGGGTGCTGACGGCGCTCGGCGCGCTCTACGCGGGCGCGTCGCTGGTGCCGGTCAACACCCGGTTCACGGCCGCCGAGACCGTGGACCTGCTGGTCCGCAGCCGGGCGAAGGCCCTGGTCGTGGCGGCCGACTTCCTCGGCACCGACCGCCACGCCGCGATCGTGGCGACCGGCGCGGACCTGCCCGGCCTCGGCACCGTCGTCCGGGTCGCCCTGGACCAGCCGCACCGGCCGCTCGGGGACGCGCTCGGCTGGGACGAGTTCCTCGCGCTGGCGGACGGCGTACCGGTGGCCGAAGCCGAGGCACGCGCGGACGCGGTCCAGCCGGACGACGTGAGCGACATCCTGTTCACCTCGGGCACGACCGGCCGATCCAAAGGAGTCCTGTCGGCCCACCGCCAGGTCGTCGGCGTCGCCGCGGCCTGGGCGGAGTGCGGCCGGGTCACCGCCGACGACCGGTACCTGGTGATCAACCCGTTCTTCCACAGCTTCGGCTACAAGGCCGGGATCGTCGTCGGGCTGCTGACCGGCGCGACGATCGTGCCGCAGGCGGTGTTCGACGCGAAAGCCGCGCTGGCGGTGATCGACCGGGAACGGATCTCGGTGCTGCCGGGCGCGCCGACGATCTTCCAGTCCCTGCTGCACGAGCCGGACCGCGGGAACCTGTCCTCGCTGCGGCTCGCGGTCACCGGCGCCGCCGACGTGCCGGCGTCGCTCGTCCGGCGCATGCGTTCCGAGCTGGGCTTCGACATCGTCCTCACCGCCTACGGCCTCACCGAAGCCGTGGTGGTGACGATGTGCCGCCCGGGCGACGACGCGGAACTGGTCGCGAAGACGTCCGGCCGCGCGACGGCCGGGTTCGAGGTCGCGATCCAGGGTTCACCCGGCGAGGTCGTCCTGCGGGGGCCGAACGTGATGCTCGGCTACCTCGACGACCCGGAGGCCACCGCGAAGGCCATCGACGAAGACGGCTGGCTGCACACCGGCGACGTCGGCGAACTCGACGCCGATGGCAACCTCACGCTCACCGGCCGGCTCAAGGACATGTACATCTGCGGCGGCTTCAACGTCTACCCGGCCGAGGTCGAGCACGCGCTCACCGAGCTGGCCGGCGTCCGCGACGTCGCCGTGATCGGCGTCCCGGACGAGCGGCTCGGCGAGGTCGGCAAGGCCTTCGTCGTCGGCACCGGCCTCACCGAGACCGACGTGCTCGCGTTCTGCCGCGAACGGCTCGCCAACTACAAGACCCCGCGGTCCGTCGCGTTCCTGGACGCGCTGCCCCGCAACGCTTCCGGCAAGGTGCTGAAGCGGCTGCTCAGTGAGGAGACGAAATGAGTGAAGACGTCGTCCGCTACGAGCGCCGCGGGCCGGTCGCCGTGGTCACCATGAACCGGCCCGACTACCGCAACGCCCAGAACTCGGCGATGACCTACGCCCTCGACGACGCCTTCGCCCGCGCGGTGAACGACGCCGAGGTGAAGGTGATCGTGCTGGCGGGCGAAGGAAAGCACTTCTCCGCCGGCCACGACATCGGCAGCCCGGGCCGGGACGCCGACCAGTCGTTCGACCGGCGCGCGGTCCTGTGGTGGGACCACACCGACCGCGTGGGCGGCGACCAGCGGTTCGCCCGCGAGTCGGAGGTCTACCTGGGCATGTGCCGGCGCTGGCGGGAGATCCCGAAGCCGATGATCGCGAGCGTCCAGGGTGCCTGCATCGCGGGCGGGCTGATGCTCGCCTGGGTCTGCGACCTGATCGTGGCGGCCGACGACGCGTTCTTCGCCGACCCGGTGGTGCGCATGGGGATTCCCGGTGTCGAGTACTTCGCGCACCCGTGGGTGCTCGGGCCGCGGGCGGCGAAGGAGGTCCTGTTCACCGGCGAGCGCTTCACGGTCCAGCAGGCCAAGGAGTGGGGGATGGTCGCCCGGATCGTCCCGCGCGCGGAGCTCGAACAGCACACCCTCGAACTCGCGGAGAAGATCGGCGCGATGCCACCGTTCGGTCTCGCGCTGGCGAAGAAGGCCGTCAACCAGGCCGAAGACCTGATGGGACTGCGGTCCGGAATGGACTCGGTGTTCGGGCTCCATCACCTGGCGCACGCCCACAACGCGGAGACGTCGGAAGACGCGCTCGGCGGGCAGTCCGCGCGGTCCATGCGCGACGCGAACAAGGGGGCTTGATGGACCTCGACATCGACGAGGCGTCCGCGGCCTTCCGCGCCGAGGCAAGGGAATGGCTCGAGACGCACGTCCGGGCATTGCCGTCGATGGACACCGCCGAAGGCTTCGCGGCGCACCGCGAGTGGGAGGCCCAACTCGCCGAGGCGCGGTGGTCGGTCGTCTCGTGGCCGCGCGAGTACCACGGCCGGGACGCGTCGATGCTGCAGTGGCTGCTGTTCGAGGAGGAGTACTACGCGTCGGGCGCGCCGGGAAGGGTCAGCCAGAACGGCATCTTCATGCTGGGCCCGACGTTGTTCGCCCACGGCACGCAGGAGCAGCGCGACCGGATCCTGCCGCCGATGGCGCGGGGCGAGCAGGTCTGGGCGCAGGCGTGGTCGGAACCGGAAGCGGGCAGCGACATCGCGGCGTTGCGCAGCACGGCGGTGCGGACAGACGGCGGCTGGCGGCTCTCCGGGCAGAAGACCTGGAGCTCGCGGGCGGCCTTCGCCGATCGCGCGTTCGGCTTGTTCCGCACGGATCCCGACGCGCGGCGCCATCACGGCCTGACCTACTTCATGGCCGACCTGCGCGCCGAGGGCGTCACGGTCCGGCCGATCCCGCAGCTCGACGGCGAGCCCGGGTTCGCCGAGATCTTCTTCGACGACGTGTTCGTGCCCGACGAGGACGTGATCGGGGAGGTGGGGCAGGGCTGGCGGGTCGCGATGACGACCGCCAACAACGAACGCGGGCTGTCGCTGCGCAGCCCCGGCCGGTTCCTCGCCGCCGCGGACCGGCTCGTGGAGCTGTGGCGTTCGCGGAGCTCCCCACCGTCCACTCAGGACCGCGTCGCCGACGCCTGGATCGGGGCCCGCGCCTACCAGCTCTACACGTTCGGCACGGTGAGCCGCCTCGCCGACGGCGGCGAGCTGGGCCCGGAGTCCAGCGTGAACAAGCTGTTCTGGTCGCACCTGGACGTCGAACTGCACGAGACGGCTCTGGACGTGCTCGGCCCGGCCGCCGAGACCGAGCCGGACTGGGTGGACGGCTACCTCTTCTCCCTCGCCGGGCCCATTTACGGCGGCACGGACCAGATCCAGCGCAATACGATCGCCGAGCGGCTGCTGAAACTGCCGAGGGAGGCGCGCCGATGAAGTTCCAGCTGTCGCCGGAGCAGCGTCAGTTCTCCGCGTCTCTGCACGACCTGCTGGGCGGCGCGGACACCGCCGCGGTGGCGCGGGCCTGGGCCGCCGGGTCGCCCGAGCGCGGGTTGAAACTGCTGCGCGCGCTCGCCGATCTCGGTGTCCCCGCGTTGCTGGTCGACGAGGAGCACGGCGGGCTCGGCGGGTCCGCGGTCGACCTGGTGGTCGCCTTCGAAGCGCTCGGCTACCACGCCGTGCCCGGCCCGCTGGTCGAAACGGCCGCCGTCGCCCCCGCGGTGCTGACCGGCGACCGGCTCACCGCGCTCGCCGGGGGTGACCTCCTGGCTACGGTCGTCGCGCCACCGGAGGTGCCGCTCGCCCTGGACGCCGACGTCGCCGGGGCAGTCCTGGACCTCAACGAAGGCGAGGTCGCGGGCGTCGGGATCGAGCTCGTCCCGTCGATCGACCCGGCCCGGCGGCTGTTCCGGATCACCGGGACCACCCGGACCACCGCCGCCGATCCGGTCGCCTTCGACCGGGGCGTCCTGGCCGTGTCCGCCCAGCTGCTCGGCGCGGGCCAGTGGCTCCTCGACGCCTCCGTCGCCTACGCGAAACAGCGCAGCCAGTACGGCCGGGCCATCGGCGAGTACCAGGCGGTCAAGCACCTGCTCGCCGACGTCGTGACGCAGCTCGAACTCGCCCGGCCGCTGCTGTACGGCGCGGCCGTCGCCGGGGACACGTTCGCCCGGGACGTCTCGGCGGCGAAGGTCATGGCGGCCGACGCCGCGTACCTCGCCGCGCGCACGGCCCTCCAGGTGCACGGCGCCATCGGCTACACCGCCGAACACGACCTCGGCCTCCGGCTGACCAAGGTGCGGGCCCTGGCCGGGGCCTGGGGCACCGGCTCGTTCCACCGCGCACGCGTGCTGGCGGCGCTGCGATGACGGATCCTTTCAAGTCGGAAGAGTGCGTCGCCCTGCGGGACGCGGTGCGGTCGCTGCTGGCCCGCCGGTCGGGACCGGCGGCGGTGCGGGCCGCGATGGAGTCGCCGCTCGGGTACGACGACAAGCTCTGGTCGACGCTGTGCGAGCAGATCGGCGTCGCCGCCCTCGCGATCCCCGAGCACTACGGCGGCGTGGGCGCCGGCCTGGCCGAGGCGTGCGTGGTCCTGGAAGAGCTCGGCCGCACGCTGACGCCGGCGCCGATACTCGGCTCCGCCGTGGTGTGCGGCGAAGCGTTGCTGCGCACCGGAAACGACGAAGCCTGCGAACGGCTGCTGCCGGGGATCGCCGCGGGCACGACCCTCGCCGCGCTGGCCTGGTCCGGCGAAGACTGGTCGCCGGGCTTGACCGCGTCGGAAGCCGGTCTCGACGGCCGCGCCCACTACGTCCTCGACGGCGACCTCGCCGACGTCCTCTTGGCCGTGGCCCGGACGCCCGAGGGCATGGGAATGTTCGAAGTCCCGCTCGACGGCGTGCGCCGGGAGCGCGTCACCACGCTCGACCCGACCCGTCGGCTGGCGGTGGCCGAGTTCGCGTCGACCCCGGCCCGGCGCCTCGACACCGACGGCTTCGACCTGCGGAGGCTGCTGGACACGGCGGTCGTCGCCGTTGCCGCGGAACAGGTCGGCGCGGCCGCCCGCGCGCTGGAACTGACGGTGGAGTACACGAAGCAACGCCGTCAGTTCGGCCGGCCGATCGGGTCGTTCCAGGCGCTGAAGCACCGGATGGCCGACGTGCACGTCCACGTCGAAGCGGCCCGCTCGGCGCTGTACGCGGCCGTGGTGGACGGCGACGCCGAAGCCGTGACGACCGCGAAAGTCGTGTGCGGCGAAGCATTTTCGCACGCGGCGGCGGAGATGATCCAGCTGCACGGCGGCATCGCGATCACCTGGGAGCACGACGCCCACCTGTACTTCAAGCGTGCCCACGGGACTGCCTCGTTGTTCGGCGATCCCGGGCGTGCACTGACCTGAGCCGTTTCGCCAGGCTGCTTTCAGGGCCGGGCGAGGATTCCCGCGGTGGCCAGCGTGACTCGTTTGCGCGCGGCCGCCTCGTCGTCGCCGAACCGGTCGACGGCCCACGACAGCGCGAGCACCAGCTCGTACACCTCGGTCGCGGTGACCGGGCCGGCCAGCTCGCCGGCGGCTTTCGCCGAGTCGAGGAGCCGTTCGGTCCGCTCGAGCAGCGGATCGTAGGCCGGTTTCATCGGCGACTCGGCGTCCTGCAACGCGGTGGCCAAGCAGTAGGGCAGGTCGTGCCAGATACGCAACCGCCAGGTCAGCAGCACCAGCCACGCGGCGAGCGCCTCGCGTGGGGAGAGGGTGCGGGACAGCTCGTCGGCCTCGGCGAGCGCCTCGGTGATGCTGGTCGCGACGACGGCGGCGAGCAGGTCGTCGCGGGTCGGGAAGTGGCGGTAGAGGGTGGCGTTGCCGACCCCCGCGCGCAGGGCGATGCCGTCGAGCGAGGTCAGCGCGCCCTCGGCCTCGAAGATCTCGCGGGCCGCGTCGACGATCGCGTCGCGGTTGCGCTGAGCGTCGGCGCGCAGCTTCCGGACAGTGGCCATCGACACTCCTCCTGGCTAAGTGGGGAGTATCCCCGCATACTGAATCCGGGGATGCTCCCCACTTGACAAGGAGTCTAGATGAGTCACTCACTCGACGGCCGCACGGTGCTCGTGACCGGCGCCAACGGCGGTCTCGGCGAACAGTTCGTGCGGCAGGCGCTGGAGCGGGGCGCGGCGAAGGTCTACGCCACCGCCCGCGCCCCGAAGCACCGGGACGACGCCCGCGTGCAGTCGCTCGCCCTCGACCTCACCGATCCGGAAAGCGTCGCGCGGGCCGCAGCGGCCGCGACGGACGTCGACCTGCTGGTCAACAACGCGGCCGTCGCGCCCGCCGGCGACTCCATCTCCGGGCCGGAGGACGAGCTCCGCCGGATCTTCGAGACCAACTTCTTCGGCACCCTCCGCGTCGCCAACGCCTTCACCCCGGTGCTGGCGGCCAACGGCGGCGGCACACTGCTGAACATCCTGTCCGCGGCGGCCTGGATCAACATCCCGACCGGCTACGCGGCGTCGAAGGCGGCGATGTGGTCGGCCACCAACGCGCTGCGAACCGAACTCGGCCCGCGCGGCACGCAGGTCGTCGGCCTGCTCGTCGGCATGGTCGACACTCCGATGTCGGTGCGTTGGGACGTGCCCAAGGTCAGCGCCGACAGCGTCGTGGCCCAGGCCTACGACGCCGTCGCCGACGGTTCGATCGAGGTGCTGGCCGACGAGCCCACGCGGCTCCTGAAGTCCCGGCTGGGCACCAAGGCCGAGGAGCTGTACCCCTGGCTGGACGAACAGCTCGCCGCCTTCGTGCCCTGATCCGCGGCCGGCCCCGTCGCCGTCAAGACAGGTGGTGCACCTCCTGCAGTCCGTAGACCGGTGTCGGGATGACTTCGGCCCGGGCTTTGAGCTGCAGGGCCAGGTAGAGCGAGTAGTGGCGGGACTGGTGCAGGTTCCCGCCGTGGAACCACAGGCCGTCCTGCCGGGTGGGCTTCCACATGTTCCGCTGCTCGCCCTCCCACGGGCCCGGGTCCTTCGTCGTGTCGGACCCGAGGCCCCACACCTTGCCGACCTTGTCCGCGACCTCCTGGCTGATCAGGTCCGCCGCCCAGCCGTTCATCGAGCCGTAGCCGGTCGCGTAGACGACGAGGTCGGCCTCCAGTTCGGTGCCGTCTTCGAGCTTCACCGAGTTCTCCGTCAGCTCGACGACCTGGCCGTGCGCGAGCTTGACGTCGCCGTCGGCCACGAGGTCCGCGGCGCCGACGTCGATGTAGTAGCCGGATCCGCGCCGCAGGTACTTCATGAACAGGCCGGAGTCGTCGTCGCCCCAGTCGTGCCGGAAGCCCGCGGCTTCGAGGCGGTCGTAGAACTCCTGGTCGCGTTCCTTGATCGCCGCGTACACCGGCTGCTGGAACGTGTGCATGATCCGGTAGGGGAGCGAGGCGAAGGTCAGGTCCGCCTTCTGCGTCGTCATCCCGGCGGCGAGCGCGCGTTCCGAGTAGAGGTCGCCCAGCCCGAGGTCCATCAGCGAGTCGGACTTCACGATGTGCGTCGAGCTGCGCTGGACCATCGTCACGTCGGCGCCGGCTTCCCACAGCGCGCCGCAGATGTCGAACGCGGAGTTGTTGGACCCGATGATCACGGCCTTCTTGCCGCGGTAGGCGTCCGGCCCCGGGTGCTGGGAGCTGTGGTGCTGCTCGCCGCGGAAGCGGTCCTGGCCGGGCAGCACCGGGACGTTCGGCTTGCCCGACATGCCGGTCGCGAGCACGAGCTGCTTCGGCTTGAGGACGACTTCGTCGCCGTCGCGGTCGAGGACGACCGTCCATTCTTTCGTTTCTTCGTCGTAGGAGGCGCTCTTGCAGGTCGTCGACGACCAGTAGTTCACCTCCATGACCTTCGTGTACATCTCGAGCCAGTCGGCGATCTTGTCCTTCGGCGCGAAGACCGGCCAGGTGCGCGGGAAGTCGAGGTAGGGCAGGTGGTCGTACCAGACGGGGTCGTGCAGGCACAGCGACTTGTAGCGGCCGCGCCACTGGTCGCCGGGGCGGGCGTGGCGGTCCACGACGACGTGCGGGACGCCGAGCTGACGCAGCCGGGCGCCCAGTGCGATCCCGCCCTGCCCGCCGCCGATGACGACGACGTACGGCTGCCGCGTCGTGCCCAGTTCGGCCGCTTCCGCCTCCCGTGCCTCGGACCACGTCACGCGCTCGCGGTTGACGCCGTGCTCGGCGCCCTTGGGCCGGGCCGTGCCGAGCGGCTCCTCGTGGCCCTTGAGCTCGTAGAGCGTCGTGAGGAAGGTGAACGCGCCTTCGTCGGTGAGCCGCAGGTGCCCGCGGCCGCGGCCGACGGCGGTTTCGAACCCGATCCACGCGTCGACGACACCGTCGGCCTCGGTCGGCTCTTCGGTGGCGTGGAAGCCGCGGGCGTCGGCGGTGTCCATGGTCGCCAGGAGGAGATCCTTGACGCCGTCCCGGTTTTCGACCGTCTTGAGGTTCCAGGTGAACGCGATCAGGTCGCGCCAGAACGACGTCGTGGCGAAGAGGGCGGCGGCCCGGTCGGCGTCCCGGGCCGCGAGCGCGGCCTCGAAGTCGGCGAGCCAGTTTTCGACGCGCCGGCGGGCATCGACGGCCGCGGCCGGTTCGAGGGTCTGGGTCATGAGCGGACCTCCCCTGTCGGGCACCGTCCTCGTCGACGGCGCGTCCGAGCAGCCAACCTCGGCGGGCCGGGTCCGCGTAAGGGTTGCCCTAGGGTTGCATCAGCACGACTTCGACACCGGGCGCGACGCGGTACGGGCGGGCGAGCAGCAGACCGCCGATGAGCTTGCGCAGCCGCGACAGTTCCGCGCGGACGGTCACCAGGTGCGTGCGGTCGCCGTAGAGCGTCTCCGACAGCTGCGCGGCCGACACCCCGGCCGGGCCCGCGGTCGCGATCAGCCGCAGCAGGTCCGCCTGCCGCTTGCCCAGCGGGTGCGTCCACCGCGCCGAGCCTTCGACGATCGCGCGCGGCGGGTCGAATTCCAGGGTGAGCTTCAGGGTTTCGCGCCGGCTCGGCCGCAGCAGCCAGCCGCCGGGTACCGGCTCGGGCTCGCACGCCCCGATGCCGCGGACCGCGACGGGGACGCCGTGGCGGGGCGCGGCGACGCGGTCGATCCCGAAGACGCCGCTCCGGGCGGCGACCCAGCCGTGGTCGTCGACGACCAGCCCGGTCCCGCCCGCGAGGACGTGCCCGGACAGCTGCCGGAGGCCTTCGAGCCGGGCCTCGTGCCGCTGCCGCAGGACGGCTTCGGCCAGCCGCACCGACGTCCCGACCAGGGCGACGGTCATCGGGTGGACGGTCTCGGCCGGCCCGCTGACGTCGACGATCCCGAGCAGCTCGCCGGTCCGCGGGTCGTGCACGGGGTAGGCCGTGCAGGCCCACGAGTGGTGGGAGCGCACGAAGTGCTCGGCGGCGAACATCTGCACCGGGGCGGCCTCGGCCAGCGCCGTCCCGATCGCGTTGCTGCCGATCGCGGGCTCGGACCAGGTGGCGCCTTCGGTGAAGCCGAGCGAATCGGCCCGGTGCCGCACGCCGCGGGCGCCTTCGCGCCAGAGGACGACGCCGTCGGCGTCGGTGACGACCATCAGGTGGTGCGCGTCTTCGGCGACCGACGTCAGCGCGCCGCGGAGCTCGGGGAGGACTTCGCCGAGCCGGCTGCCGGTCCGCCGCCGTTCGACCTCGGCGGCGCCGACGGGATCGGGCGCGGGCGGCCGGTCCGGATCGACACCCTGTGCGGCGACGCGACGCCACGAGCGTTCGACCAGCCGCCTCGGCGCGGTCCGGGGCGCCCGCCCGGCGAGGACGGCGTCGTGGATGCCGGCGAGCAGCCGGGCGTGCCCGGCGACGTCGGTGCCGGGCCGGACCGCGCAGACTTCGTCGTCCACCGCCACCTCCTGGGCCGGCTTCACGGTAACCCGGCAGAGCGGGGTAGAGGCAACCTTCACGCAACGCTCCCGTACCCAGCCAGTCGGCTCGCGTACCCAGGCAGTCGGCTCGCGTACCCAGAGGGTCGGCTCACGACTCGCGCTGGCCGACCCTCCAGGTACGTGAGCCGACTGTCCAGGTACGCGAGCCGACCCTCCAGGTACGCGAGTTGGCCGGGTGTCAGCCGGTGAGGCGGGCGGGGGAGCCCGGGAGCTCGCGGTTCGCCTCGTCCAGGCCGGTGGCCACCGTGCGGCACGGATCGCAGCCCGCGATGTGGTCGGTGACGACGCTCGCTCGACGCGGGGACAGCGCGCCCCGGACCCACGCGCCCATGCGCCGGCGCGGTTCGCGGCAGACCGGCTCCTCCGCGTCGGGGACCTGGACCTGGAGGTACGCCTGGCGCAACCCCTCGCGCGCCCGCTTCGCCAGCGCCGACACGCTGTTCGGCGTCAGGCCCAGCAGCGGCGCGGCCTCCGTCGGCGTGTCGCCTTCGGCCTCGGTTCGCCAGAGCACCGTCCGCCACCGGCCCGGCAGCGTGCAGTACGCCGACCACACGAGCTTCTCGTTCGACCGGTGCAGGGCCAGCTCGTCGGCGCCGCTCGACGGCGTCTCGGGGACCGTCTCGCACAGCTCGACCCGGCTGCGCTGCCGGCCCCACCGCGCCACGAGGTTCCGCAGCGTCACGACCAAGTACGGCCGCAGGTCACCTTCGGGGCCGCCGCCCGCGTGCACGACGGCCAGCACGCGGACGAACGTCTCGGCCACCAGGTCGTCGCGTTCCGCGGGCTGCACCGCCCACGCCGCCGCGGTCCGGCGCAGCGGCTCGGCGTGCCGGCGGAACAGGGCGCCGGCGGCGTCGAAGTCGCCCGCGCGGAGGGCGGCGAGCAGCACGGCGTCCGGCGGCTCCTCGTCGGCGTTGCTCATCGTCACTCTCCGCGACCCGCTGGCACCCAAAGTAAGAGGTACGGCATCGTACGCCATAGTGCCACCCGCCGGTACACTCCGGCCGATGACATCGACGGACACGCCGCGCCCGCCCGACGGCCGGGCCGCGCGGTGGGCCGGCCAGCGCGACCGCCGCCGGCGCGAGTTCGTCGAGGCGGGCCTGCGCGCGATCGCCCGGCACGGGCCCGAGGTGTCCACCGAGCAGATCGCCGACGAAGCCGGCGTCGCCCGCACCCGCCTCTACCGCCACTTCGACGGCGCCGCCGACCTGCAGCACGCGATCGCCGTCCGGGTCGCGGAGCTGATCACCGCGGAGTTCGCGCCCTTGTGGAACCCGAGCGGCACGCCGATGGAGCTGATCCGCACGGCGATCGGCGCGCACACCCGCTGGCTGGCCGAGCACGGCTCGCTCTACCGCTACCTGACCCGGCACGCGATGGACGGCGCGCCCGACGTCTTCGCCGACGGCAAGACCGCCATCGCGCGGCAGCTGACCGTGGTGTTCGAGCACTACCTCGGACTGTTCGGAGTGGACACCCGCGTCTGCGAAGCGGTCGCCTTCGGGCTGGTCGGGCTGGTGGAATCGAGCACTTCGCGCTGGCTGGAGAACCCGCGCGGCGTCGAGCGCGCCGAGCTGGCCGCGCTGCTGGCGCGCTGGGTGTGGCGGATCGTCGACGACACCCTGCGCGCCGGCGGCCTCGAGCTCGACCCGCACACCGAGCTGGCGGCGGCCGACCTCACCTGAAGTGTCCACTGTGGACTCCTGGTGCGTGTTCGCGCCAAAGCCCTTACGATCGCCGGACACACGGGAGCGGGGGAGCGGATGGGCATCGGCACCTGGCTGGTCACCATCGGCGTCGTGCTGGCGCTGCTCGCGGTCGACCTCGTGCTCGCCGCGGTCCGGCCGCACCGGGTCCGGTTCGCCGAAGCCGTCGCGTGGTCGGTGGGCTACATCCTGGTCGCGGTCGTGTTCGGCGTCTGGCTGACGCTGGCCCACGGCGGTGAGCTCGGCACCGAGTACTTCGCCGGCTACATCGTCGAGAAGAGCCTCTCGGTCGACAACCTCTTCGTGTTCGTGATCATCATGACGACGTTCGCCGTCCCGGAGGAGCACCAGCACAAGGTGCTCACGTTCGGGATCATCCTCGCGCTCGTGATGCGCGGGATCTTCATCGTCCTCGGCGCGACGCTCCTCGCGCTGTTCTCCTTCATGTTCCTGCTCTTCGGGCTGCTGCTGATCTACACCGGCGTGCAGCTGTTCCGGCACCGCGACGCCGACCCCGACATCGAGCACAACGTCGTGGTCCGGACGGCCCGGCGGCTCCTGCCCGTCTCCGACGCCTACGACGGCGGCCGGCTGCTCACCCGCGCCGGTGGACGCCGGATGGTGACGCCGCTCGTGGTGGTGCTGGTCGCGATCGGCGGCGTCGACCTCCTGTTCGCCCTCGACTCGATCCCCGCGGTCTTCGGTGTCACCGAGGAGCCGTACATCGTGTTCGCCGCGAACGCGTTCGCGCTGCTCGGCCTGCGAGCCCTGTACTTCCTGGTGAAGGGCCTGCTCGACCGGCTCGTGTACCTCTCGGCCGGGCTCGCGGTGATCCTCGCGTTCATCGGGGCGAAGCTGATCCTGCACTGGGCGCACGTCGACCTGGACCCGCGCGTCCCGGAGATCGCGACGCCGGTGAGCCTGGCGGTGATCATCGGCGTCCTGGCCGTCGTGACGGTCGCCAGCTTGATCAAGACGCGCCGTGACCCGGCCGCCAAGGCGCACCCGGGTTCCCTGCGGGCGTCGCCAGAAGCATCAGACCGCGAAGACCTGTGAGTCGTCCGCGAAGGCTTTGAACTCCAGCGCGTTCCCGGCGGGGTCGAGCAGGAACATCGTCCACTGCTCGCCGGCCTGGCCTTCGAAGCGGACGTAGGGTTCGATCACGAACTGCGTCCCGGCGGCGCGCAGCCGCTCGGCGAGCGCCTTGAACTGCTCGACCTCGAGGATCAGGCCGAAGTGCGGTACCGGCACGTCGTGGCCGTCGACGGGGTTGTGGACGCGCTGCGGCCGCTCCGGCGCCAGGTGCGTCACGAACTGGTGGCCGTGCAGGTTCCAGTCGACCCACGTGTCGGCGCTGCGGCCCTGGGCGAGGCCGAGGACTTCGCCGTAGAAGCGGCGGGCGGCGGCCAGGTCGTCGACCGGCATGGCGAGGTGGAAGCGGGGAATCGTCATGTCTGAATGTTAACATCAGGACATGAAGGCTCAAGTGGCTCCCGCGCGCCGGCGCGGGCTCGCCGACGAGGTCGCCGACCGCATCCGCGACGCGATCTTCGACGGGACGTACGCGCCGGGAAGCCAGCTGCGCGAGGTGGAGCTGGCGGAGGCGCTGGGGGTCAGCCGCGGGCCGGTCCGCGAGGCGCTGCTCAAGCTCGAGCGCGAGGGCCTCGTCCGCGGCGAGTGGCACCGGGGCACGACGGTGACGTCACTGTCCGAAGTGGACGTCGCGGAGCTGGACAGCCTGCGGGCCGCGCTCGAGCAGCTGGCCGTCGAGCTGGTGATCGACCGCGCCCCCGGCCTGGAGGAGGTCGACGCCGCCGTGGCCCGCATGGAACGCGCGGCCGACGCGCACGAGATGGTCCGGTGCGACCTCGGCTTCCACGACGCGGTCTACGCGGCTGCGGGGCACCGGCGCCTGGGCGAGGCCTGGCAGGCGATCCGTTCGCAGGTCCACCTGTTCCTGCTGACCCGCATCGGCCTCGAAACGGACGGCTACCTGGCGGCCATCCCGGCCGAACACCGCCGGCTCGCCGACGCGCTGCGAGCCGGCGATCAGAAGGCGGCCCTCGAGCTGTTCGCGACCCACCGGCGGCACGCGTTCGACATCCTCACCGGGCGGCCGTGAGCCCGTCGGCGGTTACCGTGGACCTCACCGTTGCGCGTCTTACCGGGGGTGGGGGAGATGGACTTCGACGTGGTGGTGGCCGGCGGCGGCCCGGTGGGCCTGCTGCTGGCGGGCGAGCTCCGGCTGGGCGGCGCCCGGGTGCTGGTCCTGGAACGCGAGACGGAGACGCCGCGGGCGCGGCACGGGTCGATGGGGGCGCGGGCGCTCAACACGCCTTCGGTGCACGCGCTGCACCTGCGGGGCCTGCTGCCCGCCGTCGAACGAGCCGCCGCGATGTGGGCCGGGCCGAACGTGCTGCCGCCGCCCGGCGCCGCGCGGACCGGAGACTTCTTCGTCGGGCACTTCGCGGGGATCGGGATCCGGGCCGACCGGCTGCGGCCACCCGGCCCGGGTGACGAGTTCCTCGGCGCGGGCGTGGTCAGCCAGGCCGACCTGGAGGACATCCTCCGGGCGTGGGCGGACGTCGAGGTACGGCGTGGCGTCGCGCTGACCGGGTTCGACGCGGACGACGGCGGCGTGACCGTCCACACCGGACAAAGCGAAGTCCTCGCCGGGTGGCTGGTGGGCGCGGACGGCGGGCGCAGCACCGTGCGCCGCCTGGCCGGGTTCGAGTTCCCGGGCGTGGACCCCGTCTTCACCGGCCGGCAGGCGGTGGTCGACCTCGACGCGCCGGAGAAGCTCGTCGCGGGAGGCTGGCAGCACGGGGAGAGCGGCTCGTACGTGCTCGGCGGCTGGGCCGACGGCGACGGGCCACCGCGCGTGCACACCGTGGAGTACGAGGTGACCGCGGACCGGGACGCACCCGTGACGGCGGCGGAGATGCAGGCCAGCCTGCGGCGGGTCAGCGGCACCGACGTCGCGGTCACCCGCGTGCACGTCGGCACGCGGTACACGGACACGACCCGGCAGGCCACCACCTACCGGCGCGGCCGGGTGCTGCTGTGCGGCGACGCCGCGCACGTGCATTCGCCCGCGGGTGGACAGGGGCTCAACCTGGGCCTCGGCGACGCGGTCAACCTGGGGTGGAAGCTCGCGCTCGCCGCGCGGGGGCTCGCACCGGAGTCCCTTGTGGACACCTACACGCCGGAGCGGCACCCGATCGGCGAGTGGGTGCAGCGGTGGAGCCTGGCGCAGACGGCGCTGAGCGCACCGCGCGGGCCCCGGGCGGAGGCGTTGCGCGGGGTGGTGGCCGATCTGCTCGACACCCCGGATGGCGCCACCCACGTGGTCTCGAGCATCGGCGGCGGCTGGCAGCACTACGCCATCCCGGGCGACTTCCCGCTGATCGGCCACCGGGTCCCGGACCTGGCCCTCGACGACGGGACCACGCTGGCCACCCGGTTCCGCGACGGCGGCGCGGTACTGCTGGCGGCGGCAACGGAAGCGGCGCCGGTGGCAGCGGAGTGGGGGAGCCGGGTCCGCGTGGTGACGGCACGGCCGTTGGCGTTCCCGGACCAGCAGCTGGCGGCGCTGGTGCGCCCGGACGGTCATCTGGCGTGGGCTTCGGTCGGCGAGCTGGACGAGAAGAGCCTGCGCGAAGCGATGACGACCTGGCTCGGCCCGGCCGGGTAGGGACAGGGAGCAGTGACACACCCGCCATCCGCTCTGCCATGGTGCCAAGGGGTAACCGCCGGTCCGGGTGTTGACGGCGGCACCCCCGGCGCGGATGGTGGACCCATGGCGACACGCATGGGCGCGCGGTTCACCGGCGACCTGGCCGAGCTGCGGTACGAACCGGTGGCCAAGCGGGTCCGCGCGGTCGCGAGTGGACGGACCTTCGCCGACTCGCGGCGGGCCGTGCTGGTCTGGGAACCGAAACGGGTGGTGCCGTCGTACGCGTTCCCCGCGGCGGACCTGCGCACGACCCTGGCCCCGGCGGACGCCGCACCGGCGCCCGAACACCCGGTGCGGCTGGCCGAAGGCGGTCCGCCGGTCCTCGACCCGCGGACCGCGTTCGCCGTGCACACCTGCGCGGGCGAGCCGCTGACCCTGGCCGGCGACGGCGTGACCCTGCCGGGTGCGGGCTTCCGGCCCGCCGACGCCGATCTCGGGGACCACGTCGTCCTCGACTTCGCCGCGTTCGACGAGTGGCTCGAGGAGGCCGAGCCGATCGTCGGCCACCCGCGGGACCCGTTCTCGCGCATCGACGTCCGGCGCAGCGACAGCCGGGTGCGGATCGAGGTGGACGGCGTCGTCGTGGCCGAGTCGGCCGCGGCGCGCCTGCTGTTCGAAACCGGCATCACCACCCGCTACTACCTGCCGCGCGAGGACGTCCGGATGGAGCTGCTCACGCCGTCGGACACGCGCACCACCTGCGCCTACAAGGGCCACGCGACCTACTGGTCGGTGGGCGGCCACCGCGATCTCGCCTGGACCTACGACGAGCCGCTGTCCGACGTGCGGGACGTCGCCGGGTACATCGCCTTCCTCACCGAACGCGCCGACGTCGTCGTGGACGGCGAGCGGCTGCCGCGGCCGGTCACGCCGTGGTCATAGCAGCAGGTCGGCCAGGACCCCGATCTCCCGCACCGGATCCGTCGATTCCAGCCGCTCCAACGGATCCGCGTCGGGCAGGGCGCCGAACGACAACCCGGTCAAGCCGGCGATCCGGCGCACCGGCACCTGGTACGTGCGGTAGGCGCCGTAGCTGAACTCGCCCGCCAGCTCCAGGCCGTGGATCAGCTCCTCCTGACTGAGCAGGTACGCCGTCGCCGAGAGCGTGCCGTCGGCCTTCACCATCGCGACGACCTTCCAGAACTGGCGCGGCAGCCGGACACCGCGGTAGGGATCGTCGTCCTCCGCGAGCACGGGCCCGGTCACCACGCTTACCTTCAGATCCGCGTTGTCCGCGTTGTTCAGCACGTAGTCCTCGAGCCCGGCCCACGTGGTCTTGTTCTGGTTGAAGTCCTCGTGCTGCGGCGAACAGTTCGTGAAGTGGAACGTGTCGTCGTTGCCGAGCTGCGCGATCGCGGCCGTCGCGCCCCACGCCGGGTCGAGGCGGCGGACCAGGTGCCCGCGGTCGAGCGGGTTGGCCCGGTAGATCTCCTCGCCGGCCTGCTCGCCGGCGTCGATGCGCGGGTCGAGCGACCAGCGGTCGGTGTCCCGCCGCAGCGACCGGCTGGTGCGCCCGTCGATGTTGACGGCCGTGAAGAACGCCAAGCGCCGCACCTTGTTCATGACGACGCTGAAGTGGTGGTACGGCAGGACGTAGCTCGGCTCGCCCGCCGCCTGCCGGTTGACCGCCGCCAGCTCGGCGAGCGCGTCGGACAGGGCCGGCAGCGGCACCGTGTGCCCGGGGAGGAAGTCCGGGTCGTAGCCCTGCCGGTTCGAGTAGTCCGGGTCGATCCGGACGCTCTCCGGCGCCGCGGTGCCCCGCCCGGGCCGGGCGGAAAGGCGGTCGAGCAGCGCTTGGTGCGCCGGGGTGAACCGCTGCCCGCGCAGGAACTCCAGCAGCCGGCTGACCCGGATTCCCTCGTTCAGGAAACCGCCGTACTCCGCGCGTCCCTCGGCCGGGACGCTGGCGTGGTGCAGCGCCACGATCTCCCACTGGTCGTTGAACACCGGCGAACCCGACGACCCGGGTTCGGTGTCGGTTTCGTAGTGCAGGAACCGGTCCAGGACGTCGACGATCCGGTTTTCCCGCAGCGCCACCTGCTTCTTGCCCCCGCGCGGGTGCTGGATGATGGTGACGAAGTCCCCGACGATCGCCTTGCCCTCGCTGCCGATCAGCCGGTTGAACCCGAAGGGACGCAGCTCGTCGGCCGTCCCGTGGACCGCCACGAGCGCGAAGTCCAGCGCCTCGTCGGCGGCGAAGAAGCGTTCGGGATCGAGCCTGAACGCGCGTACTGGCCGGGGCAGGCCGTCGACGCCGTCCTGGTAGTCGAACTCGATGATGCTCGACCCGGCCGTGGCGGCGTCCGGGAGCACGTGGTGGTTGGTGAGCAGCAGTTCCGGCGAGATCATCGAGCCGGTGCCGTAGCCGGTGAGCCGGCCGCGGCCGTCGCGGATGGTGACCCGGCCGATCGCGGCCGACGCCGTGACGCCGCCCTCGAGGTAGCCGACGCCGAGCAGGTCGTCGGTGAGCACGATCCGTTCGAGGATCACGCCGGCGTCCGCCATCGCCTTCGGATCGCCGGCCGCGAGCGCCGCCGGGTCCACCGGCCGCACGTCCGGGTAGTACCGGCCGAGCCGGTCGATCCGGGTGGCGACCCGGCCGGGTTCGTCGGCCTCGGCGATCCCGCCGGGTGTGCGCAGCAAGGCGATCTTCGCCCGTCGTTCCCCGGTGCGCCCGGCGGCGCGCGCGGCCGCGGCTCGTTCTTGTTCGGACTGGCGATCCGTCAACACGTCCACGACGCCTCCCCGGCTTTCCGGACGAAACACCCGTTAGTCGGACCGGAACCGGGCTCGTTACACGAATTGCGTGGTGTCGTAAGGAATTCTTTTCACCCCGGTTCGCGTTATTTCCCGCTGTCGCGGCGGGTGGGCGAATAACTGCCGCGGCGAGCGGGGCGCGGTGATCGTCGCGCGGCCGGGGATGCGAGCATGCTGCCATGTCTTCGACCATGCGGGCCTTCGTGCTCACCGGGCCGCGGCAAGGCGCCGTCCACGAGGTTCCCGTCCCGCTCGCCGGCCCCGGCGAGGTCGTCGTCGACGTCGAACGGGCCGGGGTCTGCGGCACCGACGTCGAGTTCTTCACCGGTGAGATGGCCTACCTCCACCAAGGCCACTCCGCCTACCCGATGCGGCTGGGGCACGAGTGGGCCGGCACGGTCTCCGCCGTGGGGGAGGGCGTCGACGCCGCGTGGCTCGGGCGGCGCGTCATGGGCGACACCATGCTCGGCGACCGGACCTGCCGCCGCTGCCGGCGGGGCCACCAGCACACCTGCGAGAACCGCCAGGAAGTCGGGATCCGCGGCGCCCGGCCCGGCGCGCTGGCCGAACGGCTCGCCGTCCCCGCGTGGTCGCTGCACGCGCTGCCCGGCGAGGTCGACGCGGTGCTCGGCGCGCTCGTCGAACCGGGCGGCAACGCGTTGCGCGCGGCGCGGGCCACGGGAGCCGGGGCCGGCGACCGGGTCCTCGTGCTCGGCCCGGGGACGATCGGGCTGCTGACGGCGATGTTCCTGCGCGCCGCGGGTGCCGAGGTGCACCTCCTGGGCGTGGACGACGGCGCCTTCGCGCGCGGCCTCGGCTTCGAGCACGTCTGGACCCGCGCGACGCTCCCGGACCTGCCCTTCGACGCGGTCGTGGACGCCACCGGCGCCGCGGACCTGCCCGCGCTGGCCGTGGACCTCGTCGAACCGGCTGGCCGGGTCGTCTACATCGGACTGTCCGGCCGGCCCAGCCCGCTCGACACCCGCGCGCTGGTGCTGAAGGACGTCACGGCCGTCGGCGTCCTGTCCGCGTCACCGGGGCTGGCCGACACGATCGCGGCCTACGCGGGCGGAGCCGTCGACCCCCGCCCGCTCGTCGGCGCGACCGTCGGGCTCGGCGAGGTCGGTGCCGTGCTCGCGGGGGAGTACCCCGCAGGCCCGAAGGTCCACGTCGACCCGCGGCGCTAGCGGGGCGACGCCAGGGTCGTCGGGCGGCTGCGCCCGCGCAGGGTGACGTCCTCGGTGGCCCGCCAGCGCGCCGCTTCCTCCGCTGCCGCAGCCTCGACCGCCGTCCACGACGCCAGCAGGCGGTCCGGCGCGTTCTTCGCCAGCTCGGTCAGCCGGGCGGCTTCGTTGACGGGGTCGCCGATCACGGTGTACTCGAACCGGCGCGGGTCGCCGACGTTGCCCGCCACCGCGTCGCCGGTCGCGACGCCGATACCTGCCGGGCCGTCCGGTACCTCGAGCGCCAGCCGACGGGCGATCGCGCGGCCGGCGGCCAGGGCGCACGTCGCGTGGTCCTCGAGCGGCGCCGGCGCCCCGAAGACCGCGAGGGCCGCGTCGCCGACGAACTTGTTGACCAGCCCGTGGTGGCGGTCGACCTCGTCGACCACCACCGTGAAGAACCGGTTGAGCAGGCCGACGACCTCTTCGGGCGGGCGGCTCGCGGCGAGCGCCGTCGACCCGACGAGGTCGACGAACAGCACCGACACCGTGCGCACCGAGCCACCGAGCTCGGTGCTGCTTTCGGACGTGCGCATGGCCTCGACGGCGACTTCGTGCCCGACGTGCCTGCCGAACAGGTCGCGCATCCGCTCCCGCTCGGCCAGCCCGGCCGCCATGTCGTTGAACCCGGCCTGCAGCAGGCCCAGCTCGGTGCCGTCGTAGACCGGGATGGCCACGTCGAACTCGCCGGCCCGGACGCGGCCCAGCGCGTCCCGCACCGACGTGATCGGGTTGACCACCGCACGGGCGGTGAACACGGTGACCAGCAGGCCGAAGCACAGCACGACCAGGCCGAGCGCGATCACCGACACCGCGAGCTTCGTCGTCGAGACGTCGCCGCGCACCCAGGCCAGCACCGCCGTGACGACCAGACCGGCCACCGGCACCCCGGTGCCCAGGCACCAGAACAGCAGCATCCGCAGGTTGACGCCGCCGCTGAGCGGGCGCGGCGGCGCGGTCCCGTCGAGGGCCCGCGCGGCGTACGGGCGCAGGGCGAACTCGCCGAAGAGGTAGGCGATCGCGCACACCACGACGCTCGCGAACGCGACGACGAGGAACACGGTCAGCGCAACGGCGGGCTGCCGGAGCACCGCCAGCGCGGCGAACACCACCGTCGCCACGCCCCACAGGACGGCCTGCATGAGCGTGAGCCGCAGGGGGACGCGCAGGCTGGCGACGCGTTCGGCGTCGGTCGGCGATCGTCCTTCGGCGGCCCAGCGCAGGGTCCGCAGGGCACCGCGGGTGCCCCAGAGCGTGCCGACCACGACCGCGGACACGACGTAGACCGGTACGGCGACCGCGGTGACCCGCACGAGGTCGCCGGACATGCCCGGCGCGGGGATGAGCAGCGCCGCGAGCCCGACGACCACCAGCGCGCCGATGACGTTCGTGGCGATCAGGGTCGCGGTCAACAGGCGCTGGACGCGGCGGCGCAGTACGGTCACGTCCTGGTCGAGGGGCCCGAGCAGCCCGGAGCCGAACGGCCCGGAGCGGGTGGGGGTGTCGCTGCTTGAGTGCACCGGTTCCTGCCGATCGACGCGATTGAGTGAACGAATGTACACCGAAACGTCTGCGGTCGGCGAGCCGGTTCACGCCGACGAGTGGCTCAGACCAGGACGGTGACGAGCGCCGCGCCGAGCAGGGCCAGGTAAGCGACCGCGTGGGCCCGGTCCGGGATGGCCGGCGGCCATCGCCGCAGGACCGCGATGGTGGGCAGCGACCCCGCGAGCAGCAGGCCCGCCGCCGCCGGGTCCAGGGCCGCGGGGCCCGGCGCGGCCAGGTAGACGGCCGTCGCCACCGCCGCGACCGGCAGGCTCAGCAGGTTGGCCAGCGCAGTCGCTTCGCTCATCGGCAGGCCGCGGCGGCGCAGCAGCGGCACGGTCAGCACGCTGCCCCCGACGCCGAGGAACGCCGCGACCGCGCCGATCCCGACGCCGCCGGCGGACGCGGTGCGGCGGCTCAGCGGCCGCGGCTCCCCGCCGGTGAGAAACCCCCGCCGCAGCACGCTGTCCACGATGGTCAGGGCGAGGTACCCCGCGAACAGCGCGTGCAGCACCCCGTCCGCGACGCTGGTCGCGGCCAGCGCGCCGAGGCCCGCACCGAGCGCGATGAACCCGCCCAGCGGCCAGACGTACTCGCGGCGAAGCCGCCCGGCGCGCACCACGGTGACCGTCGCGCCGAGCGAGTTGACCAGCATCACCGCGGCGGACGTCCCGACCGCGACGTGCATCGCGTCCGGCCCGCGGGCGGCGACGGCGTAGACCACCGGCACGGTCACGAATCCGCCGCCGAAGCCGAACAACGCGGTCGTCACGCCGGACAGGATCCCGAGTCCGAAAAGGACGGTGAAGGGGGTGGGCACGTGGCTCGACGCTACCGCGCGAACCGGTGGCGGGCATTCGCCGATCAGCCACTTTCTTCCGAGTTTCGGCCACCTATGCTCAGGCCGTGCGCAACGTCCCCCTCGACACCGTCGACGACCTCGATCGCGACGTCGTCGCCATCGGCACCGACTACCCGCCCGGCCACGTCCTCGCCGAACACCGGCACCGGCGGGCCCAGGTGCTCTACGGCGTCACCGGGTCGATGCGGGTCGACACGGCCGACGGCGCGTGGACGGTCCCGCCGCACCGGGCCGTGCTGATCCCGGCCGGGGTGCCGCACGCCGTGCGGATGGACGGCGTGAGCACGCGCAGCCTCTACGTCGAACCCCGGGCGGTACCGTGGTTCCCGGCCCGCTGCCGGGTGGTCGAGGTGCCGCCGCTGCTGCGCGAGCTGCTCCGCGAAGCGGTCGACGTCGAACCGCGGTACGCGCCGCGCGGCCGGGACGCGGCCGTGCTGACCCTGGCCCTGCACGAGCTCCGGCGGGCCGCGCCGCTGCCGCTCGACCTGCCGCTGCCCGCCGATCCGGCGCTGCGCCGGCTGTGCACCGAGTTCCTGGCCGGGCCGCGGATCGACGTCCGGCCGTCCGTGTGGGCCGCGCGGCTGCACGTCGCCGAGCGGACGCTGCACCGGCGGTTCCGTGCCGAGACCGGGCTCGCGCTCGCGCCGTGGCGGCGCCGGGCCGGCGTGCTGCACGCGTTGCCGCAGCTGGCGGCGGGTACTCCGGTGGCCGAGGTCGCGGCCGCTCTCGGGTACGCCGGCCCCGGCGCGTTCACGACGATGTTCCACCGCCTGCTCGGCGTCCCGCCCAGCGAGTTCCGCGGCGACTGAGCCGACGGGTGTGCCCTCGATGGAGTATGTGTTACGGTTGGTAACAGTGAACTCGGGTAACACCTGTCGAGGAGGTCGGCGATGACCAGCATCAGCGAACGCGAAGCGGGGGCCGTAGAGCCTTCGGACCGCGAGACGACCGCGCGCCGGCTGCTGGACTCGTCGGAGCAGCTCTCGTACGACCCCGTCAAGGAGGTCGACTGGGAAACGCCGCTGGACACGGATTACCACGGCGCGAGCCCGGAGTGGAGCACGCTCTACGGCACGTCCTACTGGGCGGAGATGACGCCGGAGCAGCAGCGCGAGCTGACCCGCCAGGAGGCGGCGTCGGTGGCCAGCACCGGGATCTGGTTCGAGATGATCCTGCAGCAGATGATCCTGCGGGACTTCTACGCGAAGGACCCGACCGACCCCGCGTTCCAGTGGGCGCTGACCGAGATCGCCGACGAATGCCGGCACTCGATCATGTTCGCCCGCGGCGCGGCGAAGCTGCGCGCGCCCGCTTACCGACCACGCCGGTTCGTCGTCGAGGCCGGCCGGATCTTCAAGGCGACCGCGACCGGCGAAGCGGCCTACGCGGCGATCCTGGTCGCCGAAGAGGTACTCGACGTGATGCAGCGCGACTGGATGCGCGACGAGCGCGTCGTCCCGTTCGTGCGCACCATCAACAACATCCACGTCGTCGAAGAGTCGCGCCACATGAAGTTCGCGCGCGAGGAGACCCGGCAGCGGCTCGAGGGCGCCGGCTGGGTGCGGCGGCAGGTCAACGCGCTGGTCGTCGCGATCGCGTCCTACGTCATCGTCGGCAGCATGTGGAACGCCAAGGTGTACGAGAACGCCGGGCTCGACGGCAAGCGCGCGCGGCGCGAGGCGAAGGCCAACGAGCACCACAAGTCGATGCTGCGCTCGAGCTGCTCCGGGCTGATGGAGTTCCTGCACTCCGCCGGGCTGCTCACGAAGCCGTCGCTGTGGTTCTACAAGCGGGCGAACCTGATCTGACATGGCGTTCGCGATCACCCAGACCTGCTGCGCCGACGCGTCCTGCGTGTCGGTCTGCCCGGTCAACTGCATCCACCCGACGCCGGACGAACCGGACTTCGGGACGACCGACATGCTCTACGTCGACCCGGCGACCTGCATCGACTGCGGCGCCTGCGCCGACGCCTGCCCGGTCGACGCGATTTTCCCGGCCGGCGACCTGACCGGGCCGCTGAAGGTCTACGAGGAGCTCAACGCGGAGTTCTACGCGGGCCGTGACGTCCTCGCCGAGGCCACGACCGCCCCGAACTTCCACCGCTGGTCCCCGCCGGTCTTCGGGCGCGTCCTGCCCAGCGACTTCGCGCCGCTGGACGTCGCGGTCGTCGGCACCGGCCCGGCGGGCATGTACGCGGTCGAGGACCTGTTGCTGCACACCAATTCCCGCGTCACGCTGATCGACCGGCTCGCGACGGCCGGCGGCCTGATCCGCTACGGCGTCGCGCCCGACCACCCGTCGACGAAGAAGATCGGCGAGACGTTCGCGCGGTACCACGACCACCCCCGCCTGCGGCTGAGGCTCGGCGTCGAGGCCGGTCCCGAACTGGCCGGACGGCACGACGCGGTCATCTACGCGGTCGGGGCCACCGAGGCTCGCCGCCTGGATGTCCCCGGAGAAGACCTGCCCGGCAGCCTTCCGGCCGCCTCGGTGGTTGGCTGGTACAACGGCCACCCGGACATCGCGCCGGCCGCCGTGGACCTCTCGGCCGAGCGGGTGGTCGTGGTGGGCACGGGCAACGTCGCCCTCGACATCGCCCGGATCCTGACGGCTTCGCCGGAGTCGCTGGCCGGGACGGGGATCGCGCCCGCGGCCTTGGCCCGGCTGCGGTCGAGCAAGGTGCGCGAGGTCGTGCTGCTGGCCCGGCGCGGGCCCGAGGACGCCGCGTACACCCGATCGGAACTGCTGGCGCTGGCGGCCCGCGGCGACCTCGTCGTGGACGCGCACGACCCGCGGGTCGGTGCGGCGATCGACGGCGGCCACGAGAAGGCCGCTTGGTTGCGGGGGTTGCCGCGCGAGACGGTGGACTGGTCGTCCCCGCCGTCGGACGGACGGCGGATCGTGCTGCGGTTCCACTCTTCCCCGGTCGCGTTCACGGGCGACCGCGAAGTCCGGGGTGTCCGCGTGTCGGGCCCCGCGGGTGACGTCGAGATCCTCGCCGGCCGCGTCGTGCGGGCGGCCGGGTTCCGCGGTGCGCCCGTGGCCGGGCTCCCGTTCGACCCCGCCACCGGGACCGTGCCGAACGTCTCGGGGCGGGTCGAGCCGGGAACGTACGTGGCGGGGTGGATCAAGCGCGGGCCCTCGGGCGGGATCGGCGCCAACAAGGCGTGCGCCCGCGAGACGGTCGGAGCGCTGCTGGAGGACGCGGTCGCCGGCCGGCTGCGGACCCGGCGGCGCGCACGCGTCTTCGGCCGGGCATGAGCTCTCCTGTGTCGCAGTGAATGACTCATTCCTGGCGCCGGACGCCAGGAATGAGTCATTCACTGCATCGCCGGCCCGGCCAAGGCTCAGCCGAGCCGCTCGTCCCAGTCGGCGAACGCCGCCACCAGGTCGGCGGGCGCGTCGATCTCCTTCAGCTGCCGCAGCTGGTCCGCGATGTAGTACCGGTACAGCGGAACCAGCCCCGCCGCCAGCTCCGGCCGCAGCTCATCGGCGTCCAGCGGATGTCCTTCCCGGACCCGCAAAGCCAGCCGCACCAGCGAACCCGCGGGGGCGTCCGGCCGGGACAGGTACCACTCGATCGCTTCGTCGTTGTTCGCCGCGCGACCGGAGGCCAGCGTTCCCGAGTACAGGAACCGGACCGGGAACAGCACCGCCTTCGTGAACCACACCGTGTCCACCAGCAGCCGGCGCGGCTCGCGGAACTCCGCGGTCACCTCGGGCGTCGCCAGGACCGCGATCGCGAACCGCGCGCTCTCCAGCAGCAGCTCCGAAGCCGCCGGGCGGGCGATCTCCGCGAGGACGTCCGAGCCGAGCAGGACCCGGCCGTGGTCGGCCAGCTGCAGGCGGTCCAGCGCCGGGAAACGGCCGTCGTCGCGGCCTTCGCGCAACGCCGGCAGCGACGCCCAGAACACCGACAGCTTGCGGTGCAACGGACTCCGCTCCTGCAGCGACGCCGTCGTGTCCGCGATCGAGGAGCCGTCCGCGTCCGCCAGGACGAGCGCCAGGTCGATGTCGCTCGCCGCCGGGGCGTACCCGCCGTAGGACAGGCTGCCCAGCAGGTACGCGCCGATCAGGCGCTCTCCCAACGCTTCCTGGTACGCGCGGGCGGCTTCGGCGGCGACTTCGCGAGCGGCCGAGGCCGGGTCCGTGGAGGTCATGCCGCCACCGTATCGCGGCGGGCGCGCTCGGCGATGCGGTCGGAGACGACGCCGATCACCTGCCACGCCCGGTCGAGCACCTCGACGACGTCGTCGACCGCCCAGTCTTCGCGGCGGCGCAACAGTTCGTAGCCCATCTCGAGGTGCTCGACGTCGGCTTCGTCGTGCAGGTCGAAGTATTCGTCCTCGGGGAACGCCCGCGTCCCCGCCTGGCTGAACACCAGGCTGCCGGCCTCGAGGGCCAGGTGCGCCAGCACCGCGCGCTGCACGCCGGGCAGGGTCGCGAACTGGTCGACGAACCACGACGCGCCCGCTTCGATGACCGGGTCCCAGACCAGCTGCCGGTCGTCCGCGCGGCTGCGGGCCAGGATCTTGTCGTGCCCGATCTCCTCCTCCTGGTGCTCCAGGGCCAGCGCCCGCAGCTCCGGGTCGCTCTCGAAGGTGACCCGGGCGCTGATCATCCGCTGGAAGGCGTTCGACCACGGCTGCAGGTACGTGAGCACCGCTTTCTTGGTCTCGTCGGTGGTACTCGCGTCGGTCAGCAGCCGGATCAGCTCCGACGTTGCGTACTCCCGTTGCCGCTGCTCGTTGTGGCGGGCTACGCGCTCGACGTCCTGCTGGGTCACGATCGGCTCCTTACCTTGGTGCGACGGGAGATCATCTTTCCGGGAAGGCTAAGCAAGATCAACAGGCGCGAGGGAGCGGTCGTACACCGGGAACCGGAAGTACGTGGTGACGTCGCCGCGCCGGCCCGCTGTGCGGTAGCTCACCAGCTCGAGGATCTTCGTCGTGGCCAGTGGTCCCGGTGCCAGTGCCGCGGTGAGGAGGCGGAACCGGCCCGGGTCGACGCCTTCGCGGTGCAGCAACGCGGCGGTGCGCTCCACGGCTTCTTCGTCACCCGACGCGAGATCGGGCAGGCGCAGGTACGTCGTGGACTCGGCCGCGCGGTCCGCTCCGGACCGGAACGCGAGGCAGGTCAGGGCCGCCTCACCGGCGTCTTCCCGGTCACCGGCCAGGATCCGGTAGGCGGCGCTCGCGTCGCCGGCGTCGTGACGCAGCGCCACCGAGGCGACGCGGTTCACCTCGGCCAGGCCGGCGCCGTGGTTGCGGTAGTAGATCTTCACCCGGGCCTCGGCCTCGTCGGCCAGGTCCACCGCGAAGAATTCGATTTCCCGGGCGCCCTCGACGGCCTCGGCCCGGCGCCGGGTGGTGTCCCAGGCGGCCGCCATGCCGAGCCGGGCCATGGCTTCGGCCACGGCCGCCTCGCGCTGGGCGTGCGGCCACGGGTAGAGCCCGAAGTAGGTCTTGTGGACGATCCGCGACGGCGGCCGCCAGGCGATGGAGTACCACAGGGGCGCGGGAGACGGGCGGCCGGCGCGCGGCGTGAACACCTCCCGCACCTCCCGCAGCCTGCGGGAACCGCTTTCCGTGGGGACGGCCACGTCGTGGCCGAGGCTGTCGAACAGCACGCGCAGCTCCGGGTCCCGCCCGGACCAGTTCACCGACATCTCGGCCGGGAACCCGTCGTCCGCCACATAGGACGGGTGGGCCGGCGCGGGCCCGATCCGCTCGTGCGCCCACGGCGGCAGCAGGGCGCGCAGCATCCGCGTGGTCCGGACGGACTGCTCCACCGGGACCTCGAGCGCTTCACACGCGGTAGACCAGAGCCCGCACAGGAAGTCGCCGAAGAGACGACCCTGTGCCGGGTAGTTTTCCCTTGTATATTCAGGAAACCTTGGCACGTGAATCGTCACGTGCGGATGCTATCAGTTTGATGCTTGCTCAACTAAAAAGCTGCACCCGGGTGGTCCAACCAATTGCGCCATGTGGGTTTGCCGGTGTCCGAGGTGGACACGCTCGGACACATCGGACACCGGCGTCGTCCGGACCGGACAGGGAGCGGACAAAGCGCAGGTCTCAGACCCGCACCGGCACCACGGTCATCGCGTGCTTGACCAACCGGATCAGCGCGAGCTTGCTCGAGTCCCTGTCACGCGCGTCACACATGACGATGGGCACTCGATCCGGGACGACCAGCGCCTCGCGGATCTCGTCGGCGGTGTAGCGCGGCGCGTTGTCGAAGCAGTTCACCGCGACGACGAACGGGATCTTCCGGCGTTCGAAGAAGTCGATGGCGGCGAAGCTGGTCTCGAGACGCCGGGTGTCGACGAGCACGATCGTCCCGATCGCCCCGCGCGCGAGGTCGTCCCACATGAACCAGAACCGCGCCTGGCCCGGCGTCCCGAACAGGTACAGCACGTGCCGCGGCGAGATCGTGATCCGCCCGAAGTCGAGCGCGACCGTCGTCGTGGTCTTCCGCTCCACGCCGGACAGGTCGTCCACCCCGGCGCTCGCTTCGGTGAGCACCTCCTCGGTGGTCAGCGGCGGGATCTCGCTGACCGAGCCGACCATGGTGGTCTTGCCGGCGCCGAAGCCGCCCGCGACGATGATCTTGACCGGCGTCGGAACCATGTCGGCCCCGGTCCGGTCAGTACTTGATGAGGCCATCGAGAACCGCCTGGAGAGTTTCGAGGTCCGGCGCTTGCGCCGGGTTGTGGGTGGGGGAGCGCGTGATCACGAGCCCGCGTTCGATCAGGTCGCCGACGAGCACGCGCACGACCCCCAGCGGGATCTTCACGTAGACGGCGATCTCGGCGACCGAAACGGGGTGACGGCACAGCTGCACGATCGCCACGTGCTCCGGACCCAGCCCGACCGGCTCCTGCTCCGAGCGCAGGGTCATCACCTGCGTCGATAGGTCGAGCCGCGCCGCGTCGGACGGCGTCCGCCCGCTGGTGATCGTGTAGGGCCGCACGAGCGGCCCGGCGGCCTCGTCGTACCAGCCGTCGTCCCCGCTCATGTGGCCTCCCGTAGGACGTGCGCCGCTTCACGCGGCGCGGACGCCATGTAGTCCCCGACCCGTTTGACCAGGCGGCTCATTTCGTAGGCGATCATCTCGACGTCGACGCTGTCCGCCGCCAGCACGGCGAGGCAAGCGCCCTGCCCGGCGGCCGAGACGAACAGGTAGCCGCGCTCCATCTCGATCATGTTCTGCAGCACCGGGCCGCGGTTGAACTGCTTGCTCACCCCCTTGGCCAGGCTCTGCAGGCTGGAGGCGATGGCCGACAGCTGGTCGGAGTCGTCCTTGCTCATGCCGGCCGACTTGCCGATCAGCAGCCCGTCGGCGGACAGCACGATGGCGTTCTGCGCGCCGACCACGCGGCTGACCACGTCGTCGAGCAGCCAGTTGAGATCGGGTTTGGGGTTCCCGTACTCGTTCATGCGTCAGAGACCTTGACTTTCCTCTGTGGACATTCGTGTGTGCTGTCGCGGACTACGCATCGTCCGGCCCGCCCCGCCCCCGGCGCGTGCCCTTGTGGAACGCCGCCAGCGTGCGCGCGGTCCCCTCTCCGGGCGCGACGACTTCGTCGCTTTCGTCGGGTTCGGTTTCGAGCTGGGCGACGAGGTTCTGCTGGGGTTCGCGCCGGGGCAGCCGGGGCCGGTCGTCGGTCGGCGACGTCGGCCCGGCCGGTCCGCCGCCTGCGGCCGGCGCCGGCTCCGGGGCCGCCGGCGGCGCGGCCGGCACGGAGGGCAGCGGGTCGGGCGAGGTGAGCGCGCGAGCCGGGTACGGCCTCGGCTTGGCCTCTCGCTTCATCGGGATCTGGCCGGTGAACGAGCTGGGCGTGTCCATGGAACCGAGTGAGCTTTCTGCCTGCGGCGCGGGTGCGCCCACCGGGGCGAGGACCGCGGTGGTCTCCGCCGGGGAGGCACCGGGCTCGGCCGGGACGTTCTCCTGCTGGCCGGCCAGGTGCTGGGACGGGATCAGCACGGTGGCCCGGAGGCCGCCGTAGCGGGACGGGTCGAAGGTGACGGTCATGCCGAGCTTCGCCGCCAGCCGCGCGACCACGAACAGGCCGAGGCTGGAATCGGCCCGCAGCGCCATCGCGTCGAACTCGGGCGCCTCGGCCATCATCGCGTTCGCCCACTCGCGGACGCCGTCCTTCATGCCGAGCCCCTGGTCCGACACGTCGACGACGATCCCCCGCGCGACCGCGCGGGAGGAGACCTCGACCGGCGACCCGGGCGGCGAGAACGACGTCGCGTTGTCGACCAGCTCGGCGACGAGGTGGATCGTGTCGGCCACCGCGGCGCCCACGATCGCGACGTCGGGCACCTGCTCGACCTGGACCCGCGCGTACTGCTCGGTTTCCGAGACGGCCGCGCGCAGGACCTCCATCAGCGCCACCGGCTTGCGCCAGCGGCGGCCCGGCTGCTTGCCGCCGAGGATGATCAGGTTCTCGGTGGTGCGGCGGGCCCGGGCGGCGAGGTGGTCGAGCTGGAACAGCGAGGCCAGCTGCGTCGAGTTGTCCTCGCGGGCTTCCATCTCGTCGAGGATCTGCAGCTGCTGGTGGACCAGGACCTGGTTGCGGTGCGCGATGCCGAGGAACACGTTGTGCACGCCGCTGCGGGCCTTCGCCTCGCTCGCCGCCGCGTTGACGGCGGTCAGCTGGGCGGTGTTGAACGCTTCGGCCACCTGGCCGATCTCGTCGCGGCCGTGGTCGAGCTGCGGGAGCTCTTCCTTCAGGTCGACGGCTTCGCCGTTCTTCAGCCGCGCCACGATGTCCGGCAGCCGGTTGCGGGCGAGGTCGAGCGAGTCGTTGCGCAGCCGCGCGAGGCGGGTCATCAGGGCGCGGTCGACGAGCGAGCGGGACACCCGCACCGCGACGATGATCGCCGCCAGCGAGGCGAGCAGCGCCAGGATGCTGCCGATGATCACGTTGCGCAGCTGGGCGTCACCGGAGTCGATCGCGGCCGCGGAGACCTTGTCCGCCTGCGTGATGGCGAGGTCGTTGAGGGACTGCGCGACCTGGTTGGTCGCGTTCAGCCAGTCCGTTTCGGACACCGGCACGGAGTTCTGTTCGCTGGGCGACCACGGGCCGTGCTTGACGATCGCCACCTCGGCGGTGCCCAGCTGCTGCCACGCGGTGCTCTTGGTGAGCGCCTGGTACTTGCTGCGGACGCTCGCGTCGAGGAACGGCTCGATCTGCGCCAGCTGCGTCCGGTAGGACCCGGACAGCTGGGCGAACTGGGCGAAGTCGTCAGGGGCGAAGGTGCCGGCCGAGAAGGCCGTCGACACAAGCGACGTCTCACGCGACATGGCGTCCCCGGCGCGGAAGACCGAGGTCGCCGTGATGCCGCCGGTCGCCGCTTCGGAGTCGGGCACGATGCGTGCCTGGGTGTCGAAGAGGTTCGACGCCGCGTCCATCACGCCGTTGTAGTAGCTGTTGACCTGCGCGCGGTCGATGCTGCGGAAGCTGATCTGCGAGCGCAGCACAGGCAGCTGGTCGAACTGGGACTTCAGGGCGTTGACCTTGGCCGCGATCTCGTCCGGCGCGTTGGAGATCGTCGCGGCGAACGCGTTCTGGAGGGCGCCGAGCTTTTCGTCGGTCGCCTTCTGCTGCACCTGCAGGCGCCCCGGGCCGAGCGCCGGGTCGTCGAGGTACTGCAGCGCGGTCTGGCGTTCCTTCTGGAACTCGGCCAGCGCGGTGGCGGCGGGGATGGACACCTCGCGCACGGAGGCCGCGACCAGCCGGACGTAAACGCCGTTGAAGAGGAAGTAGGAGGAGACCGCGATCCACAGCACCAGCAGGGTGACGCTGGGAATGAGAACGGTCCTGGTCAGCCTTTTGCGGATCGACTTGTCGTACGGCTTGTCCGACTCGTCCTGAGCGTCTTTGTTCTGCACGGCGGTTCACGAACTCCTGAGTGACGGTCGGCGATAAACGGGGACCCGGACGAGGAGGCGGACCCGACGAGTGGACACAGCTGCCGCCGTCACCCGTCTTCGCCTCACCCTCCGTGTTGCCGCGAAATCGATCAGGGTCCGTTTTTTACCACGAACCACTGAGGAGCGGTCGGGCTGACCCGGTCCGCGGACGGTTGTCCGGCGAGGGGCGAACGGCGTTTACCGAGTGCGGTGGGCCGACTACTCCCATTTCCTCTGGTAACGGGCCCGGGCGGAATTTCCGGATGCTTGCACGCTGGGCCGAACGGGTGAAAGTGAATTCGGCCGACTCGGCGCGTCCCGGGTTCGCGGGCCGGGAAAGAACGGGCAGCGGCGGTGCTCCCGGCGACCCGTCGGCGTTCTCCGCGTGACGACACTGCGTACCGGCCGAGCGGAAGATGATCTTCGTCACGGACGGCGGGCGCGAGTCGCGGCGTCACGCGCTACGTGCTTTACATCGAACGAACTGTTGTCAATCGCGATGGACATCCTCTATCGTTCTGTAAACCCAGCCAACGGAGGAGGGTGTGATGAGCGGAGCGACGATCCCCGCCGGGTCCACCGAGCGGTGGCGCGACCGCAAGCGCTACCTGTGGCTCATCGGCCTGGTCGTGCCGTCCCTGGCGTTCCTCGCCATCGGCCTGCACGCGGCCACCGGCTGGCCGGGCTGGTTCTGGATCGGGCCCGTCGTGATCCTCGTGATCGTGCCGCTGATCGACCTGGTCGCCGGGCTGGACCGCAGCAACCCGCCGGACGACGTCATCGAACGGCTGGAGCGGGACCGCTACTACCGCTGGATCACCTTCGCGTTCCTGCCCGTGCAGTACCTCGGCTTCGCCGCCGCCTTCTGGCTGATCGCGCACGGCGACCTGGGCGTCGCCGACAAGATCGGGCTCGCCGTGTCGATCGGCTGCATCGGCGGGATCGGCATCAACACCGCGCACGAACTGGGCCACAAGAAGGAGAGCCACGAGCGCTGGCTCTCGAAGATCGCGCTGGCGCAGAGTTTCTACGGCCACTTCTACATCGAGCACAACCGCGGCCACCACGTCCGCGTGGCGACGCCGGAGGACCCGGCGAGCAGCCGCGTCGGCGAAAGCTTCTACCGCTTCTGGCCGCGTACGGTCTTCGGCTCGCTGAAGTCGGCGTGGCGCCTGGAGCGCAAGCGCTACGCCCGCCGGGACAAGCACCCCTTCCGCCTCGGCAACGACGTCCTCAACGCCTGGCTGATGTCGGCCGTGCTGTGGGTCGCGATGATCGCGTGGCTCGGGGCGGGCGTCCTGCCTTACCTCGTGATCCAGGCCGTCGTCGGGTTCTCGCTGCTGGAGGTCGTCAACTACATGGAGCACTACGGCATGCTGCGGCAGCGGGTCGGCGCGCCCGGGAAGCGCCGCTACGAGCGCGTGGATCCCAGCCACAGCTGGAACTCCAACAACATCGCCACCAACGTCCTGCTCTACCACCTGCAGCGGCACAGCGACCACCACGCCAACCCGACGCGGCGCTACCAGACGCTGCGCGACTTCGCCGAGTCGCCGGTGCTGCCCACCGGGTACGCCGGGATGATCGTGCTGGCGCTGATCCCGCCGCTGTGGCGCCGGGTGATGGATCCGCGCGTGCTCGCCCACTTCGACGGCGACCTCTCCCGGGCCAACCTCCAGCCGGGCAAACGGGACAAGCTCCTCGCGCGCTACGGGACCCGCGTCACGATGGACGTCCGGGAGGCGGCCGACACGCGCGGCGACGCCAGCGAGGGCGGCATGTGCCCAGGCTGCGGGTACGTCTACGACGAGAAGCTCGGCGACCCGCGCGAAGGCTTCCCGGCCGGCACGCCGTGGTCGGCGATCCCGGACTCGTGGTGCTGCCCGGACTGCGGCGTGCGCGAGAAGGTCGACTTCGTCGCGCCGGGCCGGGTGGGTGCGTGATGCGGATCGAAGCGGACCGCGGCAAGTGCGACGGCCTGGGCATGTGCGAAGCGATGGCGCCGGACTTCTTCGAGGTGGGCGACGACGGCACGGTCGCGGTGCTCGACGAACGCCCCGGCGAGGAACACCGGACCGACGTCGCCGCGGCGGTCGACTCCTGTCCCGTGCTCGCCCTGCGGCTGACGGACTGACATGACCTTGGTCGTCGTCGGTGCCTCACTGGCCGGGCTGCGCGCGGTGGAGTCCGCGCGCCGCACCGGGTACCGCGGCCGGATCGTGCTGATCGGTGCCGAGGAGCACCTGCCGTACGACCGGCCGCCGCTGTCGAAGGCGTTCCTCGACGCCGGCGGCCCGGGTCGCGTGCAGCCGTTCCACTCCGAAACTGTGCTGCGGGACGAACTCGGCGTCGAACTGATGCTGGGCGCGCCGGCCGAGAGCCTCGACACCGACGCGCGCGAAGTGACCGTCGCGGGCGCGGCCGTGCGGTACGACGCCGTGGTCATCGCCACCGGCGCGACCGCGCGCGGCCTGCCGGGGGCGCGCACGCTGCGGACGGCCGAGGACGCCCTCGCGGTGCGGGCCGCGCTGGACGACGGCGCCCGCACCGTCGTGGTCGGTGCCGGGTTCATCGGCTCGGAAGTCGCGTCGGCGGCGCGCAAGCGCGGCCTGCCGGTGACGATCGTGGAAGCCTCGGCCGTCCCGCTCGCCCGCGCGGTCGGTGAGGAGGCGGGGGCCGAGCTGGCCGGGCTGCACCACGCGGCCGGCACCGGGCTGCGGCTCGCCACCGAGGTCACCGCCGTCGAAGAGGGCGGCGTCCGGCTTTCCACCGGCGAGGTCCTGCCCGCGGACCTCGTGGTCGCCGGCATCGGCGCGGCGCCGGCCACCGGGTGGCTCGAAGGCAGCGGGCTGACGCTGCACGAGCGTGACCGCGGCGTGGTGTGCGACGCGACGCTGTCCGCCGGACCGCCGGGCGTCTACGCGGCGGGCGACGTCGCGCACGCGGCGAACCCGCTCTTCGACGGCGAGCCGATGCGGCCGGAGCACTGGACGAACGCGGCCGAGCAGGGTGCGGCCGCCGCTCGCCACGCGCTCGACCCCGCGTCGGCGCGCGCCCTCGAAGCCGTGCCGTACTTCTGGTCCGACTGGTACGGCCACCGGATCCAGTTCGTCGGCACCCCGCGCGCCGACGAGGTGGTGTCCGCCGGCGGGGTGACGCTGTACCGGCGCGGCGACCGGATCGTCGGCGCGCTGACCGTCGACCGGCCGCGCGAGATCATGAAGTACCGCCGTCGCATCGCCGCGCGGGCGGCCTGGAACGACACTGCGGCGCGAAGTGCCTCCGTTGAGGGTGGCGGCGGGGGCATGGATGGAAGAGGCGCTGGCCTTCGCGGGTGCGGCCTAGGATGACGGTCATGAGCGCCGCACTCCCGGCCCCGCTCGAGGGGGGCCAGCACCGGCGGCCGATCATCACCGCGGCGATCGAACTGACCGCGCGGTCCGGCTGGCCGGCGGTCACGATGGCCCGGCTGGCCGAGGTCGTCGGCGTGAGCCGTCAGACCGTCTACAACGAGATCGGCTCGAAGGCCGCGCTGGCCGAGGCGATGGTCGCGCACGAGCTCGACCGGTTCCTCTCGGTCGTCGCCGCCGCCTTCGACCGGCACGAAAGCGACCTGGTCGAGGCGATGTACGACGCCGTCCGCGCGGTGCTCGAGCTGGCCGACGACAACACCCTGCTGCGCGCGATCGCCTCCGCCACGCACGGCACCGCGCCCGAACTGCTCCCGCTGCTGACCACCGAGGCGGGCACGCTGCTGACCCAGGCGAAGGCGATGCTCACCGCGCGCGTGGCCGCTTATCACCCGCCGCTCACCGGCGAGCAGGTCGGCGTCGTGATCGACATCGTCGTGCGCACGGTGCTCAGCCACGTCATGCAGCCGTCGGACACCCCGGCCCGGACCGCCGACGCGCTGGCGTGGGTCGCGGCCCGCGTCCTCGGCGTGGACGCGACGCCGCCGCTGCGGCACCGCTGACTCACCGGAGGCCGTGCCGGTCCAGCCACGCGGCGATCTCCGTGGCGATCTCCTTCGGCCGGTCCTCCTGGGCGTGGTGCCCGGCTTCCCCGCAGGCGACGACGTCGAGCGCGGCGACGTTCTCCCGGCACCACCGGGTCATTTCCTCCCCGATGAGCAGCGTGGGGGAGCCTTCGAACGTCATGAGCAGCTTCGGCGTGCCGGTGCTGGTCTTCAGCCACTCGTCGTAGGCCTCGATGCGGGGGATCAGCTCGGCCGGCTCGCCGCCGAGCGGCAGCTGCCGCGCCCACGCGAGGACCGGCCGGCGGCTCTCGGGCGTGGGGAACGGCGCGAGGTACGGCTCGAGGTCCGCCACCGGCGTCCGCACCCCGCCGGTGAACGCCTGCCGCACGAACAGGTTCTGCTCCAGCACCATTTCCTCGCCGACACCCGGCGTGCGGATCTTGCGCGCCCGCTCGGCCGCCTGGGGCGACAGGTCGTCCCAGGCCATCGGCTTGACGATCGTCTCGAAGAACGCGACCCCGCGGACGCGGTCCGGGTGCCGGGCGGCGTTGTCGAAGGCGAGCGCGCCGCCCCAGTCGTGGCCGACGAGGACGACGTCGTCCAGGCCGAGCGCGTCGAACCAGGCGTCGAGGTGGCGGGCGTGGTCGTCGAACGAATACGCGATGCCGGGCTTCGGGGACCGGCCCATGCCGATGAGGTCGGGGGCGAGCAGCCGGCCGCCGCCGACGTGGGGGAGGACGTTGCGCCAGCCGTGCGACGAGCCGGGGTTGCCGTGCAGGAAGACGATCGGGCTGCCGGTGCCGGACTCTTCGTGGTGCAGCATGGGGTGTCCCTTCAGGGATCCAGTGGGGTGTCGAGGAGCAGGGTGAGCTCGTGGGCGAGGGCCGCGGTGCGGTCGCCGCCCCGGCCGCCGAGCGGCGCGAGGAGCCGGTCGAGCAGCTCGGCCACGGTCGCGATCGCGGGCTCGACGACGTCCCGGCCGCGGGCGGTGAGGGTCAGCCGGATCGTCCGGGTGTCCGCGGAGTCGCGGGTGCGCTCGACGAGCCCGTCGGTGTCGAGGGCGCGGGCGAGCTTGGAGACGTAGAGCGCTTCGAGTCCGGTGTGGTCGGCGAGTTCCCGCTGGCTCGGGGTCGTCCCGGCGCGCTCGAGGTCGAAGAGCGAGGAGAGGAAGACGTACTGGGCGTGCGTCAGCCCGACCGGCGCTAGGGCGCGGTCGACGGCCACGCGCCACTTCATCGAGAGTCGCCAGACGAGGTGCCCCGGAGTGCTCATGTCAAATACGGTACATGGCTACTAAGTACTTGGCTACTGTTTGGGCCGAGCGCGGCAGGGTGCTCAGGCGGCGAGTTCGCGGATGCGGTCCATGGCCGCCCGGACTTCGGTGAAGCCGGTGGTGAGCGGGCTCAGGCCGACCCGGATGCCGTCGGGACGGCGGAAGTCGATCAGCACGCCGTTCTCGATCAGCACCCGGGAAAGCCGCTCGGCGTCCGGGTGCCGCAGGGTGACGTGCCCGCCGCGGCGGGCGTCCTCGCGCGGCGAGGCCACCGTGAAGCCGAGCGGGACGAGCCACTCGTCGGCGAGGGCGAGCACCCACCGCCCCAGCGCGACGGCCTTGGCCCGCACGCGCTCGATCCCGGCTTCGGCCAGCAGCGCGACACCTTCCTGGACGCCCACCATGCCGAGCACCGGCGGGGTGCCGGACAACGCGCGGCGGATGCCGGGCGCGGGCACGTAGCGCGCGGCCATGCCGAACGTGTCGGCCGCGCCCATCCAGCCGGTGATGGGCTGCCCGAACTCCGCGTGGTGGCGCGAGTTCACGTAGAGGAAGGCCGGCGCGCCGGGCCCGGCGTTGAGGAACTTGTACGTGCAGCCGACAGCGAAGTCGGCGCCGCCGGCGTCCAGCTCGACCGGGATCGAGCCGACGCTGTGGCAGAGGTCCCAGACGGTGAGCGCGCCCCGCTCGTGCACCAGCCGCGTGATGCCCGCGAGGTCGGCGATCGCGGCGGTTCGGTAGTCCACATGGGACAGGACGACGGCCGCGGTGCGCGGCCCGGTGACCGCCGCGACGGCGGCGGCGTCAACGGGGCCGACGTCGCCGGACTCGATCCACCGCACCGTGTGGCCGAGTTCGGCGGCGACGCTCTCGACGAGGAACCGGTCGGTGGGGAAGTTGGCGGAGTCGGTGACTATCTCGTCGCGCCCGGGCCGGAGGGCCGCGGCCGCCCGGAGCGTCTTGTACAGGCACACGGACGTCGAGTCGGCGACGATGGTCTGGCCGGGCGCGGCGCCGAGCGCGACGCGGCCCAGCTCGTCGCCGATCCGCTCGGGCAGGGCGAGCCAGCGCTCGTCCCAGGACCGGATCAGCCGGGCGCCCCACTGGTCGGCGACGAGCTCCTGCAGCCGTTCGGCGGTGGCGCGCAGGGGACGGCCCAGCGAGTTCCCGTCGAGGTAGGCGACGACGCCGGGGTCGGTGATCGGGACGAAGCGATCCCGGAACGCGGCCAGCTCGTCGGCGGCGTCGAGCCGCGCCGCCTCCTCGAGCGTGGTCAGTGCTCCTTCTCCTTGACCCGCACGGTTTCCTTGCGCACCTCGGCGTGGGTGGCGCGCTCCCGCACCAGCCAGTCGGGGTTCTCCGTCTTGAGCGCGTCGATCTGCTCGGTGGTGAGCGCTTCGGTGATCCCGCCGCGGCTGAGGCCGCCGATGGAGACGCCGAGCTTCGCCGCGACGACCGGCCGCGGGTGCGGGCCGGTGCGGCGCAGCTCGCGCAGCCACTCGGGCGGGTCGGCCTGGAGCGCGTTCAGCTCGTCGCGCGAGACGACGCCCTCCTGGAACTCCGGGGGCGTGGCTTCGAGGTACACACCCAGCTTCTTCGCCGCTGTCGCGGGCTTCATCGTCTGGGTGGTTTTGTGCGACGTCATGCCGTCCAGGGTAGCCAGCGCCCCGCCCGGTAGCCTGACCCGGTGACCTCGTTCCGTCTCGCGTACGTCCCCGGCGCGACGCCCGCCAAGTGGGTGCGGACGTGGGCCGAGCGGCAGCCGGACGTGCCGCTGGAGCTGGTCCCGGTCGCCGCGGCCGGCGCGGCGGAGCTGCTCCGCGCGCGAGGTGCGGACGCGGCGCTGCTGCGTTCCCCGATCGACCGCGACGGCCTCCACGCGATCCCGCTCTACACGGAGACGACGGTGGTGGTCGTCGCCAAGGATCACCTGATCGCGGCGGCGGACGAAGTGTCCACAGCGGACTTGGCGGACGAGGTCGTGCTGCAGCCCCGGGACGACACGATCGAGTGGCCGTCCCTCCCGGGCCGGCCCGCGCTCTCCCGCCCGGAGACGACGGCGGACGCGATCGAGCTGGTGGCCGCGGGGGTGGGCGTGCTGGTGGTCCCGCAGTCCCTGGCCCGCCTCCACCACCGCCGCGACCTGACGTACCGGACGGTGACGGACGCGCCGCAGTCGAGCGTGGCGCTGTCGTGGCTCGAGGACGAGACGACGGACTTGATGGAGACGTTCATCGGCATCGTCCGCGGGCGCACGGTCAACAGCACGCGCGGCCGCCCGCCCGCGCCGGCGGAGAAGAAGCGCCCGGAGCGGAAGCCGCCGGCGAAGTCGGCCGGGAAGCAGCCGGTCCGGCGCGGCGGCGGCGCCCCGAAGCGCGGGAAGCCGCGCCGGAAGTCCTGAGGCGGCGGGTTCAGTTCGTCGAGTAGACGCAGTTGCCGTCCGCGCGGTCCGGCAGGTCGGGGTCGTCGAACCACAGACCGTCCTCCCCGAGGTAGCGGAACTGGATCACCGTTCCCGGCGCCACGTCCACCGACGCCGACCGGCGGCCGTTGGAGCGCGTCGTCAGGTGGTGGCGGCCCGGGGTCCAGTCGTTGAACGAGCCCACCACGCTCACGCGCCCGGGTGGTGCCCCGGCCGGGAGGCTGAACGTCACTCGCTGGGTGCCGGCCCGGCTTTTGCTGGTCTTGATCACGCTGCGACGGCCTTTCGGAGAGAGGAAACGGAGGGGCGTGCTCGGCACTGAGCGCCGACATGATGACACGACTGTGACGATTCGGTCACGTCGAGTGCCCAAAGGAGTTACAAGGCCGCTCAACGGTTCGCCTCCGACCGGGTGGTCCTCCCGCGATTCATGATCATCTTGCTGCCGGGTGGTCCGCCAGGTGCGAAACTTACTGCCGTGACCGTCATCGTCGATCGTCATGTCAAAGATCCGTGCGCCTGGCTCGGCGCCGTCACCGGGGACCTCGCCGCCGCACTGCCGGCCGACACGCGAGGGGTCCTCCTGACGGTGTGGGACGGGCTCGTCGCCGCCCGGCTCGCCGGCTTGCGCGCCGCCGCGGCTTCGCCCCGATGGCGGGCCCGGCAGCGCCATGCCGAAGTGGCCGAGTTCGACCTCGCCGTCCAGCTGGCCCGCAACTGCGCCGTCGGTCCCGGCCTGGCCATCCCGGCCGGGCTGCCCGGAGCCGCGGTCGCTTGGCCCGTCGAGCGGGCCGACGCCGCCGTCGCCGCGATCATCTCCTTCTGCGCCACCGCCGAAACGATGCTGCGCCGGGCGGGCGAGCTGACCCCGGTGTGGGAGGACAGCCTGCTCGGGCCGGTCGCGCTGACCCGCTGGCTCGCCGACTCGTGGGAGGGCCGCCACACCGGCTGCCCGCTGCGGCTGCCGGTGCCGCCGCCTTCGTGGTGGCGTTGACCGCCGTCCGTCAGGGGAAGGCTGGGCCGGCCGAACCCGGCACCGGGCGAAAGGAGGCCGGGGTGGCCGGATCAGCTGTCCCGCCCACGAGACTCCCGCATGCGACCCGGGTGGCGGTGCGCGAGGTGCTGCTGGCCGCATTGGTGTCCGCCGGAACCCGGGCGCGAGCCGCGGGGTGCCCACCGGAGGTGCTGTCCGACGTCCTGGACGCGCGGTTGCGTTCGGCGGCCGAGGACCACGAGTGCGGCTGAAGGGCACCTCGGGTGCAGGTGACGCGCTGGAGGGCACCTTCGTCTCGTCCGATGCGGGGAAGGTGCCCTTCGGCTCACCCGGGTTTCGTCACCGGCCGAGGACCGTGAGGACCGTCGTCACGATCCGGTCGAGCCGGGCCTCGTCGGCGAGCGCGGTGGCCAGCCAGTCGTCGCGGGCCGATCCGTTGTGCGGCAACCGGTCCAGCGCGTCCCCGCCGGACCCGAACACGTGCCGGACGACCGTGGCGACCGCCGTCGCCGGGTCCTCGCCGCGGTCCAGCCGTGCCTCGATCGCGCACAACGCCTCCTCGGCGCGGGCGGCGAGCTGGACGTCGTCGGCCTCGTCCGGGCCGACCAGCTGCAGCGGGGCGGGCTCGGCCGCGCCGTCCGCCGGCATCGGGGCGACGGGCGCCCGCTTGTGCCCCAGCGGGCGCTCGACGTGCTCGGCGTACCACTTCGGCCGGCCGCGCATGGCGGCCAGGACCGTCCGCACCTCGCGGTCGAGCGTGTCGCGGCCACCCGGCGGCGCCCCGGTGACTTCGGCGCGGCGCGCGGCCCAGCCGTCCAGCGGCCACAGCTCGGCGCCCGCGGTCGCCGGCACCCCGGCCCACACCAGGATCTGGACGGCGAGGTCGCTCAGCCACGGGTCGCCGCCGAGGGCTTCGCCCAGCCAGGCCGGCAGGCGGGGCCGTTGCAGGGCCCCGATCTCGCCGCGCCGGCGCCGGTGCGCGTCGACCGTCGCGGGGCTCAGCCGGGTCGCCAGCCAGCCGTCGAAGTTCTCGATCGGGTCCGTCGCGCGCCGCAAAGCGTGCTCCACGACGGCTTCGACGTCGTCGTGGAAGCGGTCGAGGCAGTCGGGACGCAGCCATTCGAGCCCCCGGGCGCAGTCCGGGTGCCGGCGCTGCCGTTCCAGCGGCTTGGTGATCCGGGCGAAGACCAGCGGCCAGGCGACGCGGTACACCGCGCCGCGCAGCCGGGCGAGGGCGCCGGGCGGAGCGGCCGCCGCCGAGACCGCGAGCCGGCCGTCGCGGGCCAGCTGCCGGACGTCCGCGACGCCGATCGGCCGGGCAGACGGAAACGTGGTGTCGAGCAACTCGTCCTCCCCGATGTCGTCGACGGGGAAATGGTCGGTCAAAGGGGGAACGGGAAAAGGTCGCCGCCTGGCCGAATCACGCCGGAACTGGCCAGCGGCTGGCCACCCGGGAATCACCTGATCGGCGCAGCCCGCACCGCCGATCGCGCGGAAGTCCGCGTGCCACAATAAAAATCCCATGGCACACGAGGACGGATTGCTGCGCGAGCTCACGACTTTGCGTCGCGGTTGGGGATTGGAAACCGAACGGCTGCGCTCCCGGCTCGGGCCGCTCGTTTCCGGCTGGTGCGAAATCCACCGGACGGCGAACGACCGCGACGCGCGGCGGGTTCTGCGCGACGCCATCGCCGCCGCGATCGCCGAGTTCCCGGCGGACGACCGGCTCGCGGTCACCGTCGCGCTGGGCATCGCCCCCGGCACGCAGCACGCGTTGCTCAGCGACCGCGTCGAGGTCCTCGCGGACCGGCTGCGGGTCTCCGAGCGCACGGCCCGGCGTCGGATCGACCGGTCGTTCGCGCGCCTGGCCGCCGAGATCGAGGCCGCCCTGCGGCCCGGCGACGGGATGCCCGACGACCCCGACCAGGGCTGGTTCGTCAAGCGGCTCCGGGCGATCGTCCGGCTGGACACCGCCGTGCCGGAGCTGATCGAAGAGCGGCAGATCGTGGCGGCCCGCGACGGGCTCAGCCGGATCTCCGCGCAGTTCACCGTGCCTCGCGTCGAGGGCGGCGACGGCGAACGGCTGGTGGCCGCCGACGCCCAGCACGGCGTCCGGATCACCGACGCCCAACGCGTGGGGCAGCGGCACTTCCGCTGGCTGCTCGACCTCCCGCGGCCCCTGGCGCGCGGCGACACCCACACCTACGCCCTGGTGATCCGGGTCCGGGACGGCCTGCCCATCCGGCCGTCGTACGTGTTCGTGCCGCTGGTGACGTGCGAGTCGTTCACCGTGCGGGTCCGGTTCGACCCCCAGCGGCTGCCGTGGACGGTGTGGCGGCTGGACCGCGTCCCGCCCTCGGTGCTCGCCGACCCGGCCAACCCGGGACCGGCGCTGCCCCTCGACGGCGCGTGCGAGGTGGCGCAGGAGTTCACCGCGCCGCAGCTGGGCTACGCCTACGGACTGCGCTGGGTGCCTCAGGGAAGTCCCTGAGTGATATTCCTTGACATGAATATTCTGGCTTGTGAATACTCGGTCCCGTGGACGGGATCGCGGCGGCATTGGGAGACGCGGCGCGGTGGCGCCTCGTCGAGCTGCTCGCCGAACGTCCCCGGTCGGTCGGGGAGCTGGCCGAGCTGACCGGCCTGCGGCAGCCGCAGACCACCAAGCACCTCCAGACCCTGGCCCGCGCCGGGCTCGTCACGGTGTTCCCGCTCGGGCAGCGTCGTGTCTACGCCCTCGAAGCCGAGCCGCTGACGGATTTGGCGGGCCGGCTGGCGGATCTGGCGAAAGCGACCGAAGCGCACGCAGGAGAGCGGGACGTCGTGGCGCGTTACCGCGCGGCCGTCGAAGCGGAGACCGCGGCCGCGGACGAGGACCGGTGGGCGGACGGGCGGGAGTTCGCGTTCGAGCGCCTGCTGGCGGTGCCGCGCGACGTCGTCTGGCGGCACTGGACCGACCCGGCGCTGCTGGCGTCGTGGTGGGTGCCGCCGTCGATGACGGTCACCGCGTGCGTGCTCGAGCCGCGGCCGGGCGGCCGCGCGGTGCTGGCTTACCGCGACGCCGACGGCGAGTACCACTCCGAAGGCTGGGTGCGCCGAGCGGCGGAGCCGGGGCGGCTCGCGTTCGACCTGGCGGTGACCGGCGAGGCGTCCTTCACCGGGCACTACGACCTCGAGCTGGTGTCGGTGCCGGGCGGCACCCGGTTGCGGCTCGGCTTGCGCATCACCGCGACGACGGTCGGGGCCGCTTCCGCCATCGCCGGCATCGAAACCGGCTGGGACCAGGTGCTCGACCACCTCACCGACGTACTCACCCAGGAAAAGGAATGACCATGACGAGTCGCAGAGTCACCGCGAACCTGAGTCTCACGCTCGACGGGCGCTACCACGGTCCGGGCGGGCCCGGCGACATGGCCGCGATCGTTTCGTACGCGACGACCGAGGTCGCCAGGCGTCACCTCAGCCGGATCTGGGAGGGCGCGACGACGGCGGTGCTGGGTCGCCTCAACGCCGAGGGGTTCCTGGGTTTCTGGCCGACGGTGGCCGCTGACGAGAGCGCGGACCCGCGCGACCGCGGTTACGCGAAGTGGCTGGTGGACGCGGAAAAGGTGGTGTTCTCGACGACGTTGACGGAGTCACCGTGGGAGCGCACCCGCGTGGTGAACGCCCCGGCGGCGGATGTCATCAAGGACCTGAAAGCCACCGGATCGGGTGACATCCTGGTCAACAGCAGCGCAAGTGTCATCAAACCTTTGCTGGCGACGGACCTGATCGACCGGCTGTATCTGATGGTGTGTCCCGAGATCGCGGGAGGCGGGCCGCGGTTGTTCGACGACGGCCTGCCGCCGTCGAAGTGGCGCCTGGCCCACCACGAAACGGGCGAGCTGGGGGAGACGGCCCTGGTCTACGACCGCGCACAGTGAAGTCCTTTGTGGACAGGTCTGGCAGCGTCGTGGGCGAACCTCGAAACGGGACCACCACGTGCCGGGGGTCCGGGGGTTGTCCCCGGGTGGGTACCGCGGGCACCGGGAGCAATCCCGCAGGGATTGCGACCAGCAATCCCGCCTCGTGGGGCGGGCGGGGCTCGAACCCGCGGCCAAGGGATTATGAGTCCCCTGCTCTAACCAACTGAGCTACCGCCCCCTGGCCCCGGCGCGCAGGCGGCACGGGGATTTGCATTCGCACAGAAGACCCAGTTCGCTTCAAGTTATCACAGCGGCCATCCGGGGAGATCCGGTAGGCCAAACAGGTTGAAATGGCCGCCGACCGGCGCAAGCTCGTCTACCTTGCAAGCGTCACCGCTGAACGGAACGGCGGGAGGGTGGGCGATGGTCACGGCTCCGCGAGCCACCCCGCACGGCCCCCACGTGTTCCGGCTGGCGCTGCTCGACGCACTGACCGCCGGGGCGGGCCTGGGCTACCTGGCGCACCAGTACCGGGAGGCGCTCGTGGCGAACCTCGCGCCCATCGGCCTGGCCCTGCTGCTCGCGTTGGCACTGGGCCTGGTACTCCGCGCGGCGGCGCGGGTCCTGCACCGGGCAAACCGGCGCGTGGACGCCATTTTCGCCGAGGAACTACGGAAGCCGTCGCCCCGGCCCCGGTGAAGGTGCTTGCCGGTGAGCAGGCCGCCCACAGCGGCGAGTACGGCGGCTTCCCAGCCCCATCGCCCGCGCCATCGGTAGTGATTCCGCTCAGGTTCCGCCGCCACTGCCCGTCGTGGTGGTCGGCGGTGCGGTGGTCGGAGTCGTGGGTGTGGTGGTGGGCGGAAACTGTGTCGTCGTCCTCGGAGTCGTAGGTGTGGTAGGCGGGGCCGCCGCACCGTAAGCCGCGTAGGTGAACCAGATCTGGCCGAAGGTCTTCGGCGTGGTCTGCGTGAACATCGCCCGCACCTGGAACGTGGTCGCGGTGGCGGAGCCCAGCACCGTGTTGAGCACGAAAGCGTTGAACGGGCCCGGCGTGTTCGGCGAGACGACAATCGCCTCCGGCACCTTGCCGAGGCTGTGCGTCACCGTGCAGAAGCCGTTGCCGTCGGTCACGCAGGTGGTCTGCGCCGCCTGGACGAGTGGCGCCGGCGACGGTCCGACCGCGGCCGAAGCGCCGGCGAAGACCACCGCCCCCGCCGTCACCGCCAGAGCACCGGCCACAGCCGCGAATGCGTTCCTTTTCATGGCGATCCCTCCCTCGGTGCCCGGAGTCGCCCGGCCGTCCGCCGCCGTTACACCGTCCTCAATGGACGGTGACCGCTCACGCCACCCGGTACCAGAAGTTGCCGATCGACCCGGTGCTGCTCAACTCCACGGGTTCGAGCCGCACCCGCGTCCCACCGGGGTGGTCGAACAGCCGGACGCCGTCGCCGAGGAGGATCGGCGCCACGTGGACCAGCACCTCGTCCAGCAGCCCGGCTTCGAGGCAGCGCCGGGCCGTCGTGGCTCCCAGCACCGCGACATATCCGTCGCCGGCCGCCGCTGACGCCGCCGTCACCGCCTCGCCGAGATCCTCGACCAGGGTGAAGCCCGGCGAGGGCGCCGCCGAGCGGGTCACCACGAAGATCGGGCTGTCCCAGCGGCCGCCGTACACCTTGCCCTCCGCCGTCGTCGCCGGTGCGTAGGTGTTGTGCCCCATCACGATCGCGCCGATGCCGCCGACCACTCGCTCGACGACCGGGTTCGGCCCGGCGTGCAGGCCGGCGAGCCACGTCATGTCGCCGGCGGGGCCGGCGACGAAGCCGTCGAGGGACATCGTGATGTGGTACAGGACCTTGGCCATGGTGGCGCCTTCCGGTAGAGGGGCACCGGTACCGACCGGCGCCGCCCGGAAAACTCATCGGTCAGGCGGGCACGAGTTCCGGCGCGGCCGAGGACGCGTACCGGCGGGCCAGCGTCGCGCACACGATCAGCTGGATCTGGTGGAACAGCATCAGCGGCAGCACGATCAACCCCACCTGCCCGTGCCCGAACAGCACCGTCGCCATCGGCAACCCGCTCGCCAGGCTCTTCTTCGACCCGCAGAACACGATCGTGATCCGGTCGGCGCGGGCGAAACCCAGCACGCGAGCGCCCCACCCGGTCGCGCCCAGGACCGCCGTGAGCAGCACGCAGCAGACGCCGGCGAGCACGAGCAGGTGCGTCACGTCGAGCCGGTGCCAGATGCCCTCGACCATGCCCGCGCTGAACGCCGTGTAGACGACCAGCAGGATCGACCCGCGGTCGAACAGCTTGAGGGGCGCCGAATTGCGCGTGATCCAGGCACCGATCCAGCGCCGCGCGAGCTGGCCCGCGACGAACGGCGCGAGCAGCTGCAGCACGATCCCGAGCACGGCCGAACCGTCGACCCCGGCACCGTCTCCCGACAGCAGCAGCGCCACCAGCAGCGGCGTGAGCACGATCCCGGCCAGGTTGGACAGCGACGCGCTGCAGATCGCCGCCGCGACGTTGCCGCGGGCGATCGAGGTGAACGCGATCGACGACTGCACGGTCGAGGGCAGCACGGCCAGGAACAGCACCCCGGCGGCGAGCTGCGCGGGCAGCACCGACGGCGGCAGCAGGAACAGCGCCAGGCCGAGCAGCGGGAACAGGACGAACGTCGCGGCCAGCACGACCGCGTGCAGCCGCCAGTGCCGCAGCCCGTCCAGGGCCTCCTGGGTGGACAACCGGGCGCCGTACAGGAAGAACAGCAGCCCGACGGCGATCGTGGTGGCCGTGCTGAAACCGTCGGCGACCGCGCCCGAAGCGGGCAGCAGCGTGGCGACCCCGACGGTGGCGAGGATGGCGACGACGAACGGGTCGAGACGAAACCGGGACATGGATCTCCTTCCGGATCAATTCTCGGCGACGCCGTGCTCATTGTGAACCCCGATGACCGGACTGACTGTCATCGCGAATCGCGATAAAGTAGCCGGGTGCTGGATCCGCGCCTGTGCCGTTCGTTCCTCGCCGTCGCCGAGACGCGCAGCTTCACCGCGGCCGCGCGGCGGCTCGGAGTCGGCCAGCCGACTGTCAGCCAGCACGTCCGGCGCCTGGAGCGCGACTCGGGCGGGCTGCTCTTCGCGCGCGACACCCACACCGTCGAGCTCACCGCGCGCGGGCAGGCGATGCTGGGGTTCGCGCAGACGATCGTCGACACGGAGGAACGCGCGGAGCGGCACTTCCGCGGGGCCGAGCTGCGCGGCCGCGTGCGGTTCGGTGTCTCGGAGGACTTCGCGCTCGGCGAGCTGCCGGAGATCCTGCACCGGCTGCGCCGCAGTCACCCGCTGGTGGACGTCGAGCTGACCGTCGAGCTCTCGGACGTCCTGGCGCAGCGGCTGCGCGCCGGTCAGCTGGACCTGGTGCTGGGCAAGCGCCGCCCGGGCACGCACCACGGCCGGTTGCTCTGGCGGGAGCCGCTGGTCTGGATCGGCTCGGCGGCGACGGTGCTCGAGCCCGGCCAGCCGGTGCCGCTGGTGCAGTACCCGATGCCGTCGATCACGCGGCAGCTCGCCGTGGAGTGCCTCGAACGCGCGGGGCTGGAGTGGCGGGCCGCGTGCCAGACGTCGAGCCTCACCGGCCTGCGGGCCGCGGCGGCGGCCGGGCTCGGCGTCACCCTGCACGCGCGCAGCCTGGTGCCCGGTGACCTCGTCGAGCTCGACGGCCTGCCCGAGCCCGGCGACATCGAGTTCATGCTGCTGGCCCGCGAGTCGAAGGAAGGGCCGGCGGTGGCCCTGGAGCAGTTCGTCCTCGACTACGTGCGACGCTGACCGTGTCCGTCGGCGGTCAGGCTTCTTCGCCGGTCAACAGTCTGCGCAGCCGCAGCAGCGCGCGGTGCTGGGCGACGCGGACGGCGCCGGGCGTCGAGCCCACCGCCGCGGCCGCCTCCTCCGCGGACAGCCCGACGACCACCCGCAGCACGACGATCTCGCGCTGCTTCGCCGGCAGCACGTCCAGCAACCGCGCCAGCCGCTCGTTCAGCTCGAACCGCAGGGCGTGCTGCTCCGGTCCGTCCGCTTCGGACACCCCGTCGGGGACCTCCGGGACGGGGTCGGCGCGGTTGCGGGCCGCGGCGCGGTGCGCGTCGGCGACCTTGTGCTGGGCGATGCCGTAGACGAACGCGAGGAACGGGCGGCCCTGGTCGCGGTAGGACGGCAGCGCGGTCAGCACGGCCACGCACACCTCCTGGGCGACGTCGTCGGCCGAGGCGAACGACCGTTCGTGCCGGCCGACGCGCGCCCGGCAGTAGCGCACCACCAGCGGCCGGATGGTGGCGAGCAGGCGGGCGGTCGCGGCGTGGTCGCCGGCGATCGCGTCGGCCACCGGCTCGTCGTGCCGCCGCCAGTGCGAGGGGAAGGCCTCCGGGGGCTGCGCCGCGGCGATCTCCCGGACGAGGGCGCGGCTGCGCACCCGGAGCAGGGTGCCCTCCACGTCGAGGCCGACGCGCAGCGAGTCGTGCAGCGCGGCGTTGGACTCCCGCAGCAGCTCGGTGATCGCGGGGTCCCCGTACTCGGTTGCCGGCATGGTGCTCACCTTTCCCTGTCCCGCTGGTCGCCGGGCCGTGCGGCCCGGTGGCGCCTGAGGCGTTCCCGCACGTGGCGGAGGTTGGAACGGACGGTCGCGGGGGCGATGCGCAGCGCCGTCGCGATCTGCGTGGGCGTGAAGCCGTCGAGGGACCAGGCGAGGACCATCCGCTGCCGGCCGGGGAGGGACGCGAGCAGGTCGATGAGCTCCGCGTGCTGGTCGACCAGGGCGGCCAGCTTCTCGTCTTCGGCCGGGTCGCCGTCCGGGGCCCAGTCCGCGCGGGCGTCGTGGACCGCGGCGAGCAGCCGCCCGGCGACCCGGCGGACCCAGGCCCGCGGGTCTTCGAGGGGCGGCCACGCCTCGAACGCGTGCAGCATCGCCTCGGTGGCGATGTCGCGGGCCAGCTCGGCTTCGAACCCGGCCTTGCACAGGAATGCCACGAGCTGCGGGAAGTCGGCGCGGAAGAACGCGTCGAAATCGTCGTCAGCGCACACGGACCCCTCACCACCCCTCGCCCTCCACTGGAACAAGTGCGGTGAGGTGACCGCTACGTGTAACGATTCGATCAAGACTGCTCGAGAGGAGTAATGGACTGCTCCGGATCGGTGACGGCCGGTGACGAATGGGTGCGGGCATCTCGGGTACCCGAACCCGATGACCCAGCGAGACACGGTCCGGCGCCTGCTCGAGGAGGCCGGGCCGACGTACGCCGCCGAGGCCGGGATCAAGCTCGCCGACCAGCCGGCGCCGCTGTACCGGCTGCTCGTGCTGTCGGTGCTGCTCTCGACCCGAATCAGGGCCGGCATCGCCGTCGACGCGGCCCGAGAGCTGCGGGCCGCGGGGATGGGCACGGCCCGGGCGATGGCGGACGCGACGTGGCAGCAGCGCGTGGACGCGCTCGGCCGCGCGCACTACAAACGCTACGACGAACAGACCGCGACAGCGCTCGGCGAGGGGGCCCGGTACCTGCTCGACGAGCACGGCGGCGACCTGAGACGCGTGCGCGAGGCCGCGAACGGCGAATTCCGGACGCTGGCCCGGATGCTGGCGAAGGTGCCGCGGCTCGGGCCGGTGGGGGCCGAGATCTTCACCCGCGAGGTGCAGCTGGTGTGGCCGGAGTTCCGCCCGCACCTGGACCGGAAAGCCTTGCAGGGTGCGGAAAAGCTCCGTCTGCCGACGCAGCCGGGGCGGCTCGCGAAGCTCGTCGATCCGGGTGAGCTGGCCCACCTCGCGGCGGCGCTCGTGCGGGTCACGCTCGAGCGCGATCTCGCCGATCGGGTGACGTGATCGACATCGAGATCCCGGGAAGGAAGGCGTACTCTCATGTGTTGCAGTCTTGGTTGCCCGGAGGGTGAGCCGGGGACCGAAGCCAAAACCCCCTTGACCCAGGCGGATACGCTCGCGCGTCCGCCGCGGTCAAGTCGGTTGACGCGCGACGACAATGGGAAACAGTAGAAGCAGAGGGAGGTGAACGAAGGAAATGGAAGCCACGATGACGGGCTGGGCGGACCTCGCGGCCTGCAAGGACGAGGACCCGGAACTGTTCTTCCCGATCTCCGCAGTGGGCCCCGGCGCCCGGCAGACGGCGCAGGCGAAGGCCGTGTGCGCGCGCTGCCCGGTGCGCGCCGAATGCCTCGGCTACGCGCTCGACAACGGCCTGGACCACGGTGTTTTCGGCGGGACCACCGCCGAGGACCGACGCCGGTTGACGCGCACCGCGCCGCAGCGGCACCGAGCTGCTTGATCCGCCGCCGGTGACCTCTTCCCGGCGGCCAGGAAGCGAAACACCGAAATCGGAAGAATTTCTTTCCGGCTGGTGTGCGCCCGGGCGGGTGATTCCCGTGAATCACCCGCCCGGGCTTTTTCGCGCCTTCGCGGGTGATTGAGGCACTACCGAATGCGCACGCCGCTCAGCGGGCTCCCTCGTCGTGCCAGGTTTCCGGCAGCCCCCACACCGCCGCCGGGACGGACTCGAACGCGGCCAGTTCCGTGATCAATCCGTGTTCGATCGTCAGCAGGGACACCCCGAACCAGCGGTACTCGTCCGCACCCGGGCGCCGGAGCCAGGTCGCCACGGCGGGCTGGCGGTTGGCGCGCGTCACCCGCATCCGGAAGCGGCCGATGCAGTGCGGTGACGCGGGGTCGAGCGACAGCGACAACGCCCGGACGATGGACGCCGCACTCGCGAACCACAGCTCGTAGGGCGGCATGACCGCGCGGGCCTCGGCGTGCAGCAGCCGCGCGACCGCTTGGGGGTCGCCCTGTTCGTAAGCCGCGATGAACTGCTTGAGCAGCGCGGTTTCCTGGGCCGTCGCGTCGCCGGCCGTCCACTCGGTACGGCGCGCGGGCAGTCGTTCACGCAGCGTCGCCCGGGCTCGCTGCAACGCGCTGTTCGCCGACGCGACGCTCGTCTCGAGCAGGTCCGCGGTCTCCTTGGCCGACCAGCCGAGGACGTCCCGCAGGACGAGCACCGCCCGCTGCCGCGGCGGCAGGTACTGGACGGCGGCGAGGTAGGCGAGCTCGATGGTCTCCCGCTCGACGACGACGGCGTCCGGCCCGGCTTCGTCCAGCAACCGGTCCGGGACCGGCTCGAGCCACGGCAGGTCGGCGGCCGAGAGGGGCCCGCCGGGCTCGCCTGCGGGCCCGAGCTGATCGGGCAGCACCCGCCGCGGCCGCCGGGCCAGGACGTCGAGGCAGGCGTTGGTCGCGATCCGGTACAGCCAGGTCCGCACACTGGCCCGGCCTTCGAACCGGTCCCGGGCCTTCCAGGCGCGCAGGAAAGTTTCCTGGGCGAGGTCTTCGGCGTCGCTCAGCGAGCCGAGCATCCGGTAGCAGTGCACCTGGATCTCCCGCCGGTGCCGCGCGACGACCGTCTCGAAATCCGGAGCGAGACCCACTCGGGCACGCTAGCGCACACGCGCGGCGGGGAGCGGGTTCCGCGGGCCGCTTCCGCCGAGGACCTCGGGGCGGGCGCCCGCACCACGGCCGTCGCGGGCTGGGAGACTGCCTCCGTGAGCGGAACGGTGCTGGTGCTGGGCGGACGCAGCGAAATCGGACTGGCCGTGGCGGAACGCCTGGCCGCGGACCACCGGCGGTTCGTGCTGGCCGCCCGCCCCGGTGCGGACCTGGCCGCCGCCACGACCGCCCTGCGCGAAGCCGGCGCCGAAACCGTCGAGACGGCCGAGTTCGACGCCGACGACCTCGCCGCCCACGGTCCCTTCCTGGAGAAGATCGCGGCCGAGCACGGGCCGCTGGACGTCGTCGTGCTCGCCTTCGGCATCCTCGGCGACCAAGCCCGCGCCGAAGACGACGCCACCCACGCCGCGGCGATCGTCCACACCGACTACGTCGCCCAGGTCGGCGTGCTGACCCACGCCGCGAACCTGCTCCGCGCCCAGGGCCACGGCAGCCTCGTCGTGTTCTCGTCCGTCGCCGGGGTCCGCGTGCGACGCGCCAACTACGTCTATGGATCGGCGAAGGCCGGCCTCGACGGCTTCGCGAGCGGCCTCGCCGACGCGCTCCACGGTTCCGGCGTCCACCTCCTGCTCGTCCGACCAGGGTTCGTCATCGGGCGGATGACCGAAGGCATGAGCCCGGCGCCGTTCTCGAGCACGCCGGACCAGGTGGCCGACGCGACCGTCGCCGCGCTGCGCAAGCGCCGTGGGGTCGTCTGGGTGCCCGGCGTACTCCGTCCGGTCTTCTTCGGAATGCGCTTGCTGCCGCGCGCGATCTGGCGCCGGATGCCGCGCTAGCCGGGCATTGTGGCCACCGCCACAGCACGTTTTCGTGTGCGTGCCGGTACTTTGCGTCGCGAAATCGGCCGATCAGCTGGATTCGGCTCGGCCGATCGGGCAGCGTCACGAGCTTTCAACAAGTTTCTCAGCTGATTCCCAGCTAACGCGGTGATCCTCGAAGGAGGGGTCGGAGGTTCACCACAGGGAAGCAAGGGGAAGTGTCGTGCTGCTGTCGTCCCGAGGGCGTCGCGTCGGCGTGCGGGTCGCGCTCGGCGTCGTGTCGGCGCTGGTGCTCGGCGCCACCGGGTACGCCTGGTCGCAGCTGAGCAAGCTCGACGACGGCCTTGTCACCGCCGACGTCATCCCGCCCGCGGCGCAGGTGGACGAAGACGACACGCCGCCCGGGGAACCGCTGAAGGTCGCCCAGAACATCCTGCTCGTCGGGATCGACGCGCGCACCGACACCTACGGCAACCCGTTGCCGCAGAGCCTGCTCGACGCGTTCCACGCGGGGGGCGGCGACGACGGCGGCGACACCACCGACACGATGATCGTGGTCCACATCCCGGCGGGCGGCGCGGCGGCGACGGCGATCTCCATCCCGCGTGACTCCTATGTGGACATCGCGGGCGGGTACGGCAAGCACAAGATCAACTCCGCGTACAGCCGCGGCAAGAACGCCTCGATGTCCGGGTTGCGCGCCCAGGGCCTGTCCGGCCCGCAGCTGGAGGTCGCGGCGAACGAGGCCGGCGCGAAGACCACGATCCAGACGATCGAGAAGTTCACCGGGCTGACGATCAACCACTACGCGGCCATCAACTTCGCCGGCTTCGACGCGCTGTCGCGGGCCGTCGGCGGGGTCGAGGTCTGCCTCAAGGCGCCGGTGCACGACAGCTACTCCGGCGCGGCCTTCCCGGCCGGCCCGCAGACGCTCTCCGGCGCGCAGGCGCTCGCGTTCGTCCGGCAGCGCCACGGCCTGGCCAACGGTGACCTCGACCGCATCGCGCGGCAGCAGGCGTTCCTGTCCGGGATGGCGAAGAAGGTGCTGAGCGCGGGCACGTTCACCGACGTTTCGAAGCTGAACGCCCTGGTCAGCGCGGTGCAGGGCGCGGTGGTGCTGGACAAGGGCTGGAACGTCCTGAGCTTCGCGCAGCAGTTGCGGGGGATGAGCTCGGGGGCGATCGCGTTCGCCACGATCCCGGTGCAGAGCCTCTCGCTGTCCACGCCGTCGGACGGCGACGCGGTGAAGGTCGACCCGGCGCAGGTCCAGCAGTTCGTCCGCACGGCGATCAGCACCCCGGCGGTCCAGGCTTCGGGCGACGACACCGCCGGCGGGGTGAAGCCGGTGGCCGCGACGAGCGCCACCCGGGCGCCGGACACGAAGCAGCCGGCGACCTCGGCGGCCGCCGGCTGCGTGAACTGAGACTCAGACGAACGCGGACTGTCCCGTGATCGCCTTCCCGACGATCAGGGTGTTCATCTCGCGCGTGCCTTCGAAGGAGTAGATCGCTTCGGCGTCGGCGAAGAACCGCGCGACGTCGTAGCCGAGCACGATCCCGTTGCCGCCGAAGATCTCCCGGCTCCAGGCGACGACCTCGCGCATCCGCGAGGTGACGAACGCCTTGGCCAGCGACGAGTGCTCGTCCTTGAAGATCCCCCCGTCCTGCAGCCGGGCGAGCTGCACGAGCATGCCCCAGGACGCGGTGATGTTGCCGAGGCTCTTCACGAGCAGGTCCTGCACCAGCTGGAAACGGGCGATCGGCCGACCGAACTGCGTGCGCTCCTGGGCGTAGGCCAGCGCGGCTTCGTAGGCGCCGATCATCACGCCGAGTGCCTGCCACGCGACGCCGCCGCGGGTGGCGCGCAGGATCTCGGCGACGTCGCGGAAGGAGTCGATGCCCTGCAGGCGGTTCGCCTCCGGCACGCGGACGCCGGTCAGGGTGATCTCGGCGTTCTCGACGATCCGGAACGCGGTCTTGCCCTGGATCTTCTCGGGCACGAAACCGGGGGTGCCCTTCTCGACGACGAATCCCTTGACGTGGTTGTCGTCGACGTCCCGGGCCCACACCACGACGTAGTCGGCGAAGGTCGCGTTGCCGATCCACTTCTTGGCGCCGTCGAGGATCCAGGTGTCGCCTTCGCGCTTGGCTGTGGTGCGCATGCCACCGGCCACATCGGACCCGCCGAGCGGCTCGGTCATCGCGAAGGCGCCGATCTTGTCCATCGCGGCCATTTCGGGGAGCCAGCGGTCACGCTGTTCCTGGCTGCCTCCACTGTAGATGGAGTACATCGCGAGTCCGTTGTGGACACCGAAGAACGTCGCGACTGAGGCGTCGGTGCGGCTCATCTCCATCGCCATCATGCCGGTGAGGAGGTGGCTGACCGCGGGCTTGTGCTCCCCGTAGCCCTCATACGGCAGACCGGCGAGGCCGCTCTCGCGGAACATCCCGATGAGTTCCTTCGGGAAGGTGCCGGCCTCCCAGTTGTCGTTCACCAGCGGCTTGACGTCGGTGGTCATGAACTCGCGCGCCTTGACGAGCAGCTTGCGCTCCTCGTCGGGCAGCAGCGCCTCGAAGTCGTAGAAGTCGGCGGTGAGGTTGTCCTTGAGCGGTTCCATGTCAGTTCTCCTCCACTGCGGTCAAAACGGCGAGCTGCTTGCGGTCGCGCGTCTCGGCGAGTTCCGAGTACGTGGAGGAGCCGTAAGCCTTTTCGACGGCTTCGATGAGCCGTTCCTGCTCTTCGGGGCTCTGGCTGGGGTTGCCCAGGCCGGCCCACATCTTCTTCATGGACTTGCCGATGTGCTCGGCCATGTGCCGGTAGCCGCCGGGGCCGCCACCGAGGTGCGAGCCGAGGAACGGCCCGACGGTCGCCCAGCGGATGCCGAGCGAATTCGTGATGACCTTGTCCAGCTCTTCCGGGCTCACCACGCCCTGCTCGACGAGGTAGATCGCCTCGCGGCTCAGCGCGTTCTGCAGCCGGTTGCCGACGAACCCGGGGATCTCCTTGCGCTCCACCACCGGGGTCCGGCCGAGGAAGGTGTAGAAGTCGACGGCCTTCCGCACAGATTCGTCGCTGGTGCGCTCGCCGGGGACGACCTCGACCAGCGGTATCAGGTGGGGCGGGTTGAACGGGTGGCCGATGAGGACGCGGCTGCCGTCGATCTCGCCGGTGAACGCCGTCGAGGGGATGGCACTGGAGGAACTCAGCAGCAGCGCGTGCCCCGGGACTTCCTTCAGCAGGGTCGCGAAGAGGTCCTTTTTGAACTCGACGTTCTCGGGTCCGTTCTCCTGCACAACATCGGCGTTACGGACTGCTTCGGTGACGTCGGCGGCGATGTGGACCCGGCTCGCCAGCTCCGCGGCGGTAGTGCCGAGGTGCGGGGCGAACGTCTCGAGTGCGTCGGTGATGGCCTCGGCGAGATCCGGTCGCGGGTCGCTGACCCGGACGGTCAGGGCGTGGTGGGCGAACAGCGCCGTCCAGGACAGGCCGATGGTGCCCGCGCCGATGACCGCCGCGTTGGTGAACTTCATGACTGCGCTCCCTTCAGGTAGTCGAAGACCGGCTTGACCGGGGCGAGCGTCAGGTCGGTGAGGATGTGGCTCGCGGAGACGACCTCCAGCACCGGGAGATCCGCCAGCGGGGCGAGAACGTGCTGGAAGAGCTGCAGCCGCGCAGGGCCGGTGTAGGCCTGCTTGACCACGACGTCGGTGATCTCGGTGCGGACCAGCTCCTGCACGCGCGGCGCGCCGTCGTAGCCCGGGATCGTCTTGAGCATGAACGTCGGGACGGTGATCTGGCGTTCGGCCTCGCGGGCGTCCAGTTCGTGGTGCTTGTAGCCCATGGTCGCGGTCGCCACCCGGAGCGTCCCGTAGTCCAGTGTGCCCACCAGGACGCCGTTGTCGACGTAGAGGTCCGGGCTGCCGACGGTCTTCGGGTACGCGCTGACCTCGCGCCCGGACGCCGTCGCCGGGAAGTTGTCGAGGTACATCGCGTGCAGGTACTCGCCGCGCTCGCCGTCGAAGCTGACCTCGATCGCCTGGCCGGACTCGGTGTACGGGCCGTAGCCGGAGACGTCGCCCATCTTCATGACCTCGAAGCGCACCAACGGTTCCTCGACCCGCAGCGGCTCCGGGACGACGGCGCGCAGGGCGTCGGCGTCGGTCCGGTAGACGATGTTCAGGTACTCGCGGTCGGTGAACCTCGGGACCACGGGCGCGAACGCCGGGGCGGTCAGGGGAGTGGTCACTTGCCTGCGGACTTCGTCGATCTTCATGTCACTCACCGGTCCACTTCGGACTGCGGCGCTCGGCGAAGGCGGTCATGCCCTCGCGGACGTCGTGGGACTGCATCAGTTTCTTGATTTCTTCGCGCTGCACGGTCGCGGGATCCGCGGCACGCACGATCTTCTTCACGGCGGCCAAGGCCAGGGGCGCGTTCTCCGCCAGCTTCTCGGCCAGCTGCAGTGCGACGGCGGCGGCGTCGCCGTCCGGCGTCACGCGGTTGACCAGGCCCAGCTCGCCGGCGCGACGGCCGGTGACGGGCTCGCCGGTGAGCAGGAACTCCATCGCCAGGTGGTGCGGGATCCGCTTCGGCAGCCGGAGCACGCCACCACCGGCGGCGATCAGGCCGCGCTTGACCTCGGGGAGGCCGAACTTCGCGGTTTCCCCGGCGACGATGAGGTCGCAGCCCAGCGCGAGTTCGAACCCGCCGCCCATGGCGAACCCTTCGACCGCGGCGATCAGCGGCTTCGCCAGCTCGGCCTCGGTCAGGCCGCCGAACCCGCGTCCGGGGATCTCCGGCGACTCGCCTTTCAGCGCGGCCTTGAGGTCCATGCCGGCGCTGAAGGTGTTCTCGGCGCCGGTCAGGACGCCCACCCGGAGCATGGGGTCGTGCTCCAGCTCGTCCAGCGCGGCGGCCAGCCCGGCCGCGACGGCGGCGTTGACCGCGTTGCGGGCCTGCGGCCGGTCGATCGTGATCAGCAGGGTGCTGCCGACCCGTTCAGTACGTACTTCACTCATGACTTCACACTTCCTTGACGCCACTTTCTCCAGGAAAGTGATCCGGAGGCGGCACCTCCGGTGCACTTTCACGTGAAAGTGCGGAGTTGGTCAGACCAGCTCGGCGAGGACTTCGGCGGTGTCCTGGCCGGCCAGCGGGGCCAGCCGGCGGATCGAGCCGGGCGTCGCGGAGAACTTCACCGGGATGCCGACCGTGCGGATGGCGCCCTCGCTCGGGTGCTCGACGGTGTCGAGCAGGTGGCCGTCGCGGACGTATGGGTCCTCGTGCGCGCGGTCCAGTTCGAGCACCGGCGCCATCGGGATGCTGTGCTTCGCGCAGACCTCGGCCCACTCCTCGGTGGTCAGCGCCGGGGCGCACGCGGCGATCTGCTCGGTCAGCCACTCGTTGTCGGCGCGGTCGATGGCCTCGCCGTTCACGCGCGGGTCGGCGGCGAGGTCCGGACGCCCGGCCGCGGCGAAGAAGTCGCGGAAGTTGGCCGGGTTGTAGGGGATCACGCAGGCGAGGCCGTCCTTGGTGCGGACCGCGGCGTGGCCCTTCGTCATCGACAGCGCGAAGCCGGTGGGGCCCTCGGCCGGCTCGTAGGTGTGCCCGGCGAGGTGCTCGACCAGGTTGAACGCGAGCAGCGTGTCGGTCATCGGGATCTCGATCTGCTGGCCCTGCCCGGTCTTGTCGCGGTGGACCAGCGCCGCGAGGACGCTGTAGGCGATGGTCAGCGACGACACCTTGTCGCCGATGATCGTCGGCAGGTAGACCGGCTCGCCCAGCGCGCGGTTGGCGACGTCGACCAGGCCGGAGGAGGCCTGTACGGTCTCGTCGTAGGCGGCGTTGCCGGCCTGCGGGGAGTCGCCGCGGAAGCCCTGCGCGTGGGCGTAGACCAGGCGGGGGTTGCGCTCGGCGACGTCGGCGTAGTTCAGGCCGAGCCGGCTCAGAGCGCCGGGCCGCATGTTCGTGATCAGCACGTCGGCGGTGTCGATCAGCTTCAGCGCCTGCTCGCGCTCGGTCTCGTCCTTGAGGTTGAGGGCCACGCTGCGCTTGTTGCGGTTGACGTTCAGGTTCAGCGGGGTCATGCCCGGCGTGGTGCGGTACTGGCCCACCCGCACGGTGTCCGCGGGGGACTCGATCTTGATCACGTCGGCGCCCAGGTCGCCGAGGATCTGGGCCGCGTACGGGCCCATGACCACGGTCGAGAGGTCGATCACGCGCACGCCGTCCAGCGGGCCGGTCGCGGTGCTGGTGTCCGTCATCGTTCGTCCTTTCGCGCCTTGCTGTTTCGCTCTACTTACGAACGTAGGCGCGTACTCCGCGAAAGGGAATGATCATGATACGAACAATGGTGTGACCGCAGCGGTCATACCATTCTCAGCTGATCAGCGGCTCGGCGAAGATGTCTTTCGCGGCTTCGACGAGTTCCCGCAGGTCGCCGTCGGTCCGATCGCGGCGCCAGAGCAGGCCGGTGTCCAGCTGGGGACGGAAATCCGAGAACGGCAGGACGATGACGTTGTCGAGCCGGTAACCGTGCATCGGGCTTTTTTCGTCGAGCATGGAAATGGAAAAGGCTTCGCCGCTGGAAATGATTTCGGACGTCCCGCCGTAGCCGGTGTTGGTCAGCCGGATGCGTTTCTTGACGCCGAGTTCGTTCAATTGGTGGTCGAGCTGGTCGAAGTACGCCGGGACGATCTCCCCAGGTGAGGCGACGTACGGGAATTCGGTCAGCTCGGCCACGGAAACGGAGTCGCGGCCGGCGAACAGGTCGGCCGGCACCACCGCGCCGAGCCGTTCCGACATCACCGGCACCTGCTCCAGCGCCGGATCGCTGATCGGCAGCCGGGCCAGCGTGAGCGCGAGCTTGCCCTCGTGCACGCCTTGGACGAGGTCGGCGGTGGTGCCGGGCCAGCGTTTGAGCTCGTAGCGCGCCTTGACCCGCTCGGCGAGGGCGTTGACGCGGTCCCGCAGGTCGGGGTGCACGCCGGCGGGCATGCCGAGGAAGACGGTGCTGCGCTGCGGCCGGGTCGCTTCCTCGAGCCGCCACGGAATGGCGCTCACCTGCTCGAGGACGTCCCGGGCGAGCGGCAGCAGCGCGGTCCCGGCGGCGGTGAGCGTGACGTGGTGGGTACTGCGGTCGAACAGCTGCTGCCCCAGCTCGTGCTCGAGGTCCTTGATCCGCTGGCTGAGCGGAGAGGCGGCCATGTGCAGCTTCCGCGCGGCGGCGGAGAAGTTCAGTTCCTCGGCGACCGCGACGAAGTAGCGCAGGTGCAGCATCTCCATCCCCCGACCCTAACGAGCCGACCGTCCAGGTACGCGAGCCGACGCTCCGGGTACGCGAGCCGACGCTCCAGGTACGCGAGCCGACGCTCCGAGTACGCGAGCCGACGCTCCAGGTATGCCGGGCTGCCGGTCGATGTACCCGAACGGTCAGTTCGCGTACCCGGAAGGTCGGTTCGCGTACCTGGAGGGTCGGTTCAGGGGCGGGGGAGCGGGACCGTGGCCGAGGTGGCCGCCAGGGGGAAGGTGATCGTGAAGGCCGCGCCGCCCTCCGGGGCCGGGCCGGCCGTCAGGGTTCCGCCCATGCGGGTGACCAAGCCGTGGACCAGGGCCAGCCCGATGCCGGACCCGACCGGACGGCGGTCGCGGTAACGCGCGTTCAGCACCCCTCGCTCGAACGCCACCGGGTAGTCCTCCGGGGCCAGGCCCGGGCCGCCGTCGCGGACGGAAAGCGAAGTCGAGGAACCGGACACCGACAGCGAAAACACCATGGGCGCGCCGGCCGGGGTCACCCGCAGCGCGTTCTCCGCCAGCCCGTCCACGACCTGACGCAGCCGCCGCGCGTCGGCGACCACCGGCACCGGGGACGCGGGCGCCGACACCGACAGCCGCACGTCCTCCCGCGCGCACCGCAGCTGCCACACCTCCGCGCAATCGCGGACCAAAGCGGCCAGATCCACCGGGGCCGGATCCAGCCGGAACTCGTCCGCGCCCAGCCGGGCCAGCTCCAGGAGGTCCGTCACCAGGCGTTCCAGCCGCACAGCTTCGCGCTGGATCGTCCGACCCGCGCGCACGGCGTCGTCACCGGATGCGACTCCGTCGGCGATCGCCTCGGCGAAGCCGGTCACGGCGGTCAGCGGCGTCCGCAGCTCGTGCGACACCGAGAGCAGGAAGTCCCGCTGCCGCGCTTCACTCACCGCCAGCGCGTCGGCCAGCGAGTTCAGCGATCCGGCGACCTCCGCCACCTCGCGCGGTCCCTCCACCGGCACCCGGACGTCCCGCCGCCCGGCCCGCAGCGACCCCGCGGCCAGCGCGGCCCGCCGCAGCGGACGGCCCAGCAGCCGCCCCGAGAACCAGCCCGCGAGCGCCGCCACCAGCAGCCCGATGCCCAGCGCGAGCGCGATGTTGCGCACCAACGCCCGTTGCGTCGCTTCAGCGCTGCGGGCCGGCTGCACCAGCGCGAACGCCGCCCCGCGCGTCCCGACCACGCGCGTCTCGACCAGGTACTGCGCACCCCCGGCGGTGACGCGCCCGGAGTGGTCCGCGCCGAGCCCGAGCTTGCCCGCGGCCTGCACGGCGACCGCGTCCCCGGCCGCCTGGCCGCCACCCGCGCGCCGGACCACGACGGAGATGCCCTGCCCGCGCACGACGTCGGCCACCTTGCCCACGCCGAGCCGGTTCCCGATGCCGGTCTCGTCGAGCTGCGACGCGACGACGTCGGCCTGCGCGGCCAGCGACGACTGCAGCACGTTGTCCGCCGTGGTCCGGATCAGCCGGGCCGCGACGAGCCCGGCCACGATCACCGCCACGCCCGCGACCGCGAGGCAGACCAGCGTGATCCGCCCGGCCAGGGTTCCTCTCATGCCGGGTCCGCCGCGTAACCGATGCCGCGCACCGTCCGGATCGGACTCGACGCCCCCAGTTTCGCCCGCAGCTGCGCCACGTGGACGTCCACCGTGCGCGTGCCCGCCGCGGCGGCGTACCCCCAGACGGCGCTCAGCAGCTGATCGCGCGAAAGCACCTGCCCCGGGTGCCGGAGCAGGTGCGTGAGGAGGTCGAACTCGGTCGACGTCAGGGAAATCTCGACGTCGCCCGCCCAGGCGCGGCGGCTGGTGAGGTCGACGCGCGCGCCGCCGACGGTCAACGCCGAGGGGGCCGGCGCCGCCCCCGACGCGCGGCGCAGCACCGTCCGGACCCGGGCGGCCAGCTCCCGCGGGCTGAACGGCTTGGTCAGGTAGTCGTCGGCGCCGATCTCCAGGCCCAGCAGGCGATCCAGTTCGTCGTCGCGCGCGGTGACGAACAGCACCGGCGTCCAGTCCCCGGCCGCGCGCAGCGCCTTGCAGATCTCGATACCGTCCATTCCGGACAGTCCGATGTCGAGCACGATCGCCACCGGCTTGAGCCGCCGGACGGCGTCCAGCGCGCGGCCGCCGTCGGCCTCGACGTGCACGCCGAAGCCGTCGCGCTTGAGGTAGAGCGCCGCCAGTTCGGCGATCGCGGCCTCGTCCTCGACCACGAGGACGAGGCCGCGTCCCGGTGACCCCATGCCTGCTCCCGTCTCCGTCAGTGGGGAGACGCTAGCCGGTCAGGGCGAGCCATCGCTGTTCATGTCGGATTCGATGCCGTTGAGCGTCGACTCGATCCCGCTCAGCTCGGACGACGCGGGCGCGTTGTCGGAAGGCGACCCCATCAGGTTGTCGCGGCAGGCCGAGCAGCCGAGCGCGATGAGCGCGGCGGCCCCGACCGCCGCCGCGGCCCTCGCGCCCCTCACTTGGCCGGCTTGCAGTGCGCGGACGCGAAGGCGTCGAGCTTCTGCTTGGCCGCGTCGATCTCCCCGGTCCGGCCCTGGCGCTTGGTGGCCCGCTGGTCGAGCTGGTCGGCGCGCTGGGTGTGGCCCTTGGCGCGCTGGTCGGCGGCCCGGGCCTTGAGGTTGGCGACCGAGCCGGTGATCTCGGCGCCGCCGTTGATCCGCGTCTTCAGGTTGTCGGCCTTCTTCTGCAGCTTCGGCACCCAGTCCGAGCAGACCTGCTGAGACTCCTCGGGGCTGAGCGTGATCGGCGCGACCGGCGCCGGCGACGTCGTCTGGGCCGAGGCCAGCGGCGCCGCCACCAGCAGGCAGGCCGCGCTCCCGCAGCCCGCCAGCGCCAGCCGCGTCCAGGTGGTTCCTCGCATCGTGTCTCCCTTGGGTGAGGTGCTTGCGGGGAGAACTCTCGCGGGGCGGTGTTCGGAGGGCGTCCGCCTAGTGTTCGGGCTTTGTAAAGGCGTGCTCGGACAGCGCGAGGAACGCCTCCATCGCCGCGTTCACGGCGCCGCGGTCGCCGGTCGTGACGAGGTCGAGCAGCAGGCCGCGCGTGACGGCGAGGCCGAGCCGCGCGTGGGCGGGCCGGTCGGCTTCGGGGACGCCCCGCTCCGCCAGCAGCGCCTCGATCGGGCCGAGCCAGTCCTGGATGACGCCGTCGAGGAACTCGGTGGTTCCCGGCGTGCCGCCGAGGGCTTGGCCGTAGAGCTGGAAGAACAGCTTCTCGTTGGCCCGCAGGTCGTCCGCGGTCAGCCGGTGCCAGAACGCCGCCGGGTCGAGCTCGGCCAGCGCCGCCCGCTGCCGGGCCTCGACCTCCCGCGCCACGGCCGTGAACAGGCCTTCCTTGGACCCGAAGTGGTAGATCAGCATGCGGTGGCTGGTGCCGAGCGCGGTGGCCAGCGCCCGCAGGCTCCGGTCCGCGCCGCCGTGGTGGGCGATGTGGTCGATCGCCGCGTCGAGGAGCTTCGCGCGCGGGCTTGCGTCGATCATGTACCAAATGGTACACGTACCAAATGGTACAGAGAATCTCGGTCCGCGGGGTGGCGGCCGCGGACGCCGACACGGTGTACGCCTTGCTGCGGGACGGCGCGAGCTGGCCCCGCTGGTCGCCCCTGGGGTCGTTCGAGCTGGTCCGCGAGGGCGAGGGCGAGCCCGAGGGTCTCGGCGCGATTCGCCTGTTCCGGACCGGCGGCATCCGCTCGTACGAGAAGATCGTCGCGCTCGAGCCCGGCCGCCGGTTCGGCTACGCGCTGGACCACGGCCTGCCGCTGCGGGACTACGTCGCCTACGTCGACCTTTCCCCGGCCGACGGCGGTACGGAGATCCACTGGCACTCGACGTTCACGGCGAAGATCCCCGGCACCGGCTGGTTCTACCGCCGGTTCCTCGGCCGCTTCATCGGGCAGGTGGTCGCCGGGCTGGTCGACGCGGCCGCGGTGCGCGCGGCCTCATGAAGTGGCCGCAGGCGCCTGCACGCTGATGGCGGCCACCGTCTGAACGGCGTGTTACTCTCCCTGGGAGAGTGAGGAGACGCCGTGCTGTCGAACCCGTACGACCGCAACTGCCCGACCCGCCAGCTGCTCGACCGCATCGGCGACCAGTGGACGGTACTGATCGTCGGCGCCCTCAAGGACGGCCCGCTGCGGTTCACCGAGATCGGGCACCGGGTCGACGGGATTTCGCAGAAGGTCCTGACCCAGACGCTGCGCAGCCTGGTCCGCGACGGGATCCTGACCCGCACGGCGTACGCGGTGATCCCGCCGAAGGTGGAGTACGAGCTGACGACGCTGGGCCGCAACCTGTCCGAGCCGCTGGAGATGCTGGACCAGTGGGCGCGGCAGCACATGACGGCGGTCCAGGAGTCCCGGGACGCCTACGACGCGGAGCACACTCCCGCGTCGGCTTGAGCTTCGGCGCCCGCCGAAGCGTCCCGCTCCTAGGTTCGGGTCATGGACGAATTCCGTGCCCTCCACCTCCCCGGCACCCCGCTGCTCCTGCCGAACGCGTGGGAGTTCGGCGTGGGCGCCTTCCTCGCCGCCCAGGGTTTCCGCGCCCTCGGCACCACCAGCCTCGGCGTGTCCGCGGCGACCGGTGAACCTGACGGCGCTCCCTCGACGCGGGACGCCACCGTCGCCCTGACCCGCCGCCTGGCCCGCCTCGACGTGCTGGTCAGCGTCGACATCGCCGACGGCTTCAGCGCCGACCCCGCCGCCGTCGCCGACCTCGCCGCGGAGCTGGCCGACGCGGGCGCCGTCGGCGTCAACCTCGAGGACGGCCGGGCCGACGGCTCGCTCGCCCCGGTCGAAGTCCAGGCCGCGCTGGTCGAGGCGGTGAAGGACCGCGTGCCGGGCCTGTTCGTCAACGCCCGTACGGACACCCACTGGTCCGGCGACCACGCGATCGAAACCGCCGAAGAACGCGGCAAGGCCTACGCGGCGGCCGGTGCCGACGGCCTCTTCGTGCCCGGCCTGGCCGACCCGGCGGACGTCGAGCGGATCGTCGGCCTCGGCCTCCCGGTCAACCTGCTGTTCCTGCCCGGCAAGGTCACCTTCGCCGGTCTGGCGGAGTTGGGCGTCGCGCGGGTCAGCCTCGGCTCGCTCCCGTACCGGATGGCCCTCGCGGCGGCGGCCGGGACGGTCCTGGCGGTCCGCGACGGCGGTGAGCTGCCGCTGAGCCCGCCGAGCTACGCCGACGTGACCGCGCTGCTGTAAGGGGTGAACTGTCTCGCGTCGATCTGCTTGGCTCGAGGGCATGCGCGCCTTCGGAACCGACTTCGCCGTCCCGCCCGGATACCTGAACACGCCCAGCATCGGCATCCCGCCGGCCCCGGTGGCCGCCGCGGTGGCCGAGTCGGTCGAACGGTGGCGCACCGGCGCGACCCGGCCGGGGGAGTTCGACCGGTACGTCGACCGGTCCCGGGCCGGGTTCGCCCGCCTGCTCGGCGTCGACCCCGGGCGTGTCGCGATCGGCGCGTCGGTCTCGCAGCTGGCCGCGAACGTCGCCGCCGCGCTGCCCGCCGGCACCCGCGTCCTCGCCGCCGAAGGCGACTTCACCAGCGTGACCTTCCCGTTCGCGGCCACCCCCGGCGTCACGGTGACCGAGGTCCCGCTGGAGCTGCTGCCCGAGCGGGTCGACGGCCACGACGTCGTCGCGGTGAGCGTCGTCCAGTCGGCCGACGGCCGGATCGTGGACCTCCCGGCACTGCGGGCGGCCGCCGAAGCCGCCGGGGCGGCGGTGCTGCTCGACGCCACCCAGGCCGTGGGCTGGCTGCCCCTGGACGTCGCGTGGGCGGACTGGGTGATCGCGGCGGGCTACAAGTGGCTGCTGTCCCCGCGCGGCTGCGCGTGGCTCGCCGTGCGGCCGGACGCCCGCGACCGCACCCGGCCGGTCGCGGCCAACTGGTACGCGGGAGAGGACCCGTGGGCCACGGTCTACGGCCTCCCGCTGCGCCTGGCCGGCGACGCCCGCGCGTTCGACCTCTCGCCGGTCTGGCTCGCCCAGGTCGGCGCGGCCGCGGCGCTGGAGTACTTCGACGGTCTCGACCTCGCGCAGGTCGCGGCGCACAACACCGGCCTGGCCGACCAGCTGCTCGAGAAGCTGGGGCTGCCCCCGCGCGGGACCGCGATCGTCTCGCTCGACGCCGATCCGGAGCGGGTCGCGGCGGCCGGGATCGTCTCGAGCGTCCGCGGCGGCCGGGTCCGGGTCGGATTCCACCTCTACAACACCGCTGACGACGTCGAACGCGTCTTACACGCATTCGAGTGAACGCCGCTGAGGCGGTGAACTACCGTATGGCCCCGTGGTTGGTGCGCATTTCACCCCAGGCCCGTCCGACACGGCCCCGCTGGGCGCGGTGCCCCCGCAGCCCCGGCCCCCCGCGCCGGGACCGCCGGCGCGCGACACCCGGTCCCTGCTGCTCAGGGGCGCCGGGCTGGTCGCGATCGCCGTCGTTTCCGGACTGCTCTGGTTCCTGATCCGGCACGACTCGGCAGGGGACGAGCCGGTGGCCCAGCCGCCGGCCCAGAACACCGGGAAGTACCAGTTCACGATGGTCGCCGGGCCGGCGAAGTCCAACGAGTGCGCGTCGAAGTCGTACGGCAAGACGCACGACTTCTTCCAGGAGAACGAGTGCCAGTCCCTGGTGCGCGCGCTCTACACGACGGAGTCGGGCGGAGCGAAGGCGCTGGTGTCGGTGGTGCTGGTCGGGATGCCGGACTCGACGAAGGCGAAGGAGCTCAAGGCGCTGACCGAGCGGGACAACACCGGCAACGTCACGGACCTGGTGAAGGACAAGACGTTCACGGGTTCCGGCGTCCCGAGCGTCAGCGGCGCGGACGCGGCGTTCGCCTCGCGGGTGGACGGCACGAACACGACGATCGTGCTGGCCGACTTCTACGCCAAGCACAAGGACAAGAACCTGATCGAGGCGATCGCCGACGACGCCCTGCGCCTGTCGGCCGACCTCAAGGGCTGAGGTCCCCGGCTCGCGTCCGCCGCAGTGAATGACTCCTTGAGTTTTAACGTGTGGTGGTCTTCGTGCCTCGCCGGCTGTTCTTGCGGTGGGTCGGATACCGGGTCCGGGGTGGCCGGGTGGAACCAACAGGACGTCCGGGACCAGGCCGGGTGGGTTTCGGTGGGTTGGCCGGGGTGCCGGTCAGTCCACGAACCCGCCGAAAGTCCCGCCGGACCCGCCGCGGTGACATCACCCCGCCCGGCTGCGGTTTCTCCCACGGCAACCGCAGATCCCGGACATACCTGCGGGCGAGCCGCAGCTGGGTGTAGGCAACCAGCACCAACCAACCCCACCGCACCGCCGTATCCGGAAGCATCGGCGCCGGCGTGGTCCACCCCAGATCCTGCTTGAGGAACCGGAACGTGTGCTCCAGATCGAACCGCCGCTGATAAGCAGCGAACACCGTGACCAGGTCCAGCTCCGTGGGCCCCGCATGCCACAACCACATCGGCCCACCCGGGGCCCCACCGCCGGGCAGCCGCTGAATCTCCACCCGGACCAC